>CALCKF010000049.1 GCA_937966095.1 uncultured Eubacterium sp. | reverse complement strand
CTCTTTTTGACTGGCAGAATCTTTGGGCACCATTGTCGGTGATACTGTTACTGTATTTATACAGGATCATGATCCTGCGCGGGCTGCGGGGATAAGCCTGTTTCATTCAGTGGCGGCTTTCAATAATTCCGGATTCGATATCCTTGGGAATTTTCAGGGGCTGACTGCGTATAAAGATAACGTCATGCTTAATATAGTGACTTGTATACTGATCTTTTTCGGCGGTATAGGATTTCTTGTTATAAGAGAAATACTTGAGAAGCGTTTCAGATGGAGAAGATTTTCAATGCATACTAAAGCTGTAATATCGGTCAGCCTGCTGCTGATAACAGCAGGCATGATACTTCTTAAGATCACTGAGGATATTACATGGCTTGGAGCATTTTTTCACAGTGTCTCTGCCAGGACAGCTGGTTTTTCAACGTATCAGCTTGGTGAGTTTACTAATGCGGGACTGTTTTTGATTATGATGCTTATGTTTATAGGAGCATCGCCTGGATCTACCGGAGGTGGAATAAAAACCAGTACAGTTTTTGTGCTGATGCTGGGGATAAAGGCCTCCGCAACCAATAAAATGGAAGAAGCTTTCAGATATTCAGTGCCAAGAGATGCCTTCCATAAAGCCGCAACAATAACGCTGATAGCATTGGGAGTGGTTTTCGCAGGGACATATGTCATGGTGATGATGGAGCCGGGGATCGATTTTATAGATGCATTTTTTGAAATAACAAGCGCTTTCGGAACTGTGGGGCTGTCTACAGGTATAACTCCTGAGCTCGGTGCCGGAAGCAAGCTTCTTTCAATCATCATAATGTATATAGGAAGACTGGGTCCTTTGACAATAGCGACATTATGGTATTTTACAAAGGGAGAAAGGACGAGCTATCCTGAGGGCAATATTTCTATAGGATGATCATGGAGGTGAGATGATGTTCAGCAAACATAAAAGAGAAAAACCGTCATATGGGATAGTAGGTCTCGGACGTTTCGGATACGCACTTGCCAGAAAACTGGCAGAACTTGATGCGGATATCATGGTGCTCGAGAAAGACGAGGAAACGGTGCGTGAAATAAGAGAATACATTGAAGATGCGATCGAGATAAAAACGCTTGACAGAAATTCTCTTCTTGAAACAGGAATACAGAATTGCGATGTGGCCATCGTTTGTATAGGAGATCAGCTGGACAGCTCTATACTCACTACATTGCATCTTGTAGGTATGGGAATACCTAAGGTAATAGCACGGGCAAGCAGCGAGGAGCACGGGCAGATTTTGAAAAAGCTTGGTGCTGATGTAGTGTATCCTGAGAGCGATATGGCTGTCAGGCTTGCAAACAGGCTTGAAGCTTCCAATATACTGGATCTTACAAAACTGAATAAAGATGTAAGCATATCTAAATTTACAGTTCCGTACGAGATGGAGGATGAGACTGTAATGGGCTTCGATATGGATAAAAAATTTGGTGTCAGGATCATTGCTATAGAAAGAGAAGGGAATATCGATGAAAACTTTTCTTCCTCTCATGTATTCGAGGAGGGTGATATAATCTATGTGATCGGGCGCAGGGAGAAACTTAGAAAACTTGAGGAGTGGATAGAAGATAACTGATAAAAAATATGTACCGTTTGTTACGGTACATATTTCTTTCTGTTTTATTTTTTACCGGAAGCATTGAGAACGTCTTTTATCTTATGCTGTACCATTCTTTTAATAGCGTCACGTGCAGGCCCCAGATATTTCCTTGGATCGAAGTCCTCAGGATGTTCTACGAAATGCTTTCTTATTTCAGCAGTCATTGCAAGTCTGAGATCAGTGTCTATGTTTACCTTGCATACACCATGTTTTGCAGCAGTCCGGATCATCTCTTCAGGAACGCCTTGGGCGCCAGGGATATTGCCTCCATATTGATTGCACTTGGATACAAATTCAGGAAGTACAGTGGAAGCTCCGTGGAGCACCAGCGGAGTGTCAGGTATAAGACGGTGGATTTCCTGCAGTCTTTCAAAATCAAGATAAGGTTTGCCTTTGAATTTGTAAGCACCATGGCTGGTACCTATAGCAACAGCCAGTGAGTCCACCCCTGTTTTTTCCACGAATTCCGCTGCTTCTTCAGGAACTGTAAACGTTGCATTTCTTGCATCTACGTTTATGTTATCCTCTATACCTGCCAGTTTGCCAAGCTCGGCTTCTACACTTACTCCCTTGCTGTGGGCATACTCCACGACTTGTTTTGTAAGTCTTATGTTTTCTTCGAGGGGGTGTTTTGAACCGTCTATCATTACAGATGTGAATCCGTCATCCACGCATTTTTTGCAGATATCAAAGTCTTCACCATGATCCAGGTGAAGTGCTATATCAAGACCGGTGTCAAGGATAGCAGCTTCTACAAGCTTCAGGAGATAAGCTGGTTTTGCATATTTCCTTGCACCTGCGGATACCTGCAGGATAAGCGGTGCGTTTTCTTCCTTTGCAGCTTCTACTATTCCCTGGATGATCTCCATATTGTTGACATTGAACGCTCCTACTGCATAATCGCTTTTCAGAGCTTTTTCAAACATGTCTTTTGTGGTAACTAAAGCCATGACAGCCTCCTTGTAAATAGTTTAATCAGTGATAATATCTAATATTTCTTCCTGAGAAGAACCGTTTGGTATCTGAAATGTTCCGCTTTTGAAAGTAATTTTATCTTCTGAACTGCTTATATATGATTGAAGATCTGAAGAAGATGATATGAGTCCGGCTTTATAAAGCTTTTCAGAAATAGTTGCAGCTGTGTCCGTATCTTCGATAGTTACAGATGTGACAGATGAGCTGGATTCGTCAGATACGGTTTCTTCTGTGGCGGTTGCAGCTGATTTTTCTGCAAGCTGTTCCGGATAATCCATTATCGCTACTATTCGTGAATATATTATGAATGCGGCAACGGCAAGTATTATCAATACTAATATTATATCATTCTTATTATAAAAAAAGTCCTTTAATCTGTTCATTATATACTCCTTTTTTATGTATTTGTCATACACATACATACTTTAACATATTTCGGTGTTTTTCTCAAATCCAAAAGAATAGTTTTAAATGAAAATTTCTTCACAATAAATTGTATTTACGTTATAGTTTGTTGTATAATCATATTTATGGTGAAAATAACTATAACTGAAAATGAAGCTGAGCAGAGACTTGACAGATTCCTGCGTAAATATCTAAAACAGGCTTCCCTTAGTCTCATATACAGAATGATAAGAAAGGATATCAAGCTGAACGGAAAAAGGGCAAAAGAAGATGCGATGCTGCATTCCGGTGATCAGCTCACGGTATTCATCAGCGAGGAAGAATTATATCGGCTTTCTTATGATAACAGAAGGAAAACGTCCAGAAAACAGTTCAAAGTGATATATGAAGACCAAGATGTGCTGATCGTAGATAAACCATGGGGACTTCTCACTCATGGAGATTCTTTTGAAAAGAAGAATACTCTTGTAAACCAGGTATGTGGATATCTGCAGGATAGAGGAGAATATGACCCATCAAGAGAAAAGACTTTTTCCCCATCACCGGTCAACAGGCTGGACAGAAACACTACGGGTCTTGTTATTTTCGGGAAAAATGCGGGAGCACTAAGGGTACTTACAAGGGCTGTAAGGGAGCACAGCAGTATAGAAAAATATTATATGACAATAGTATGCGGATGTCTCACGCAAGAGCTGTTTCTTGACGAAAGGTTGGAAAGAGATCACAGGAGAAACATCTCAGAGATAAGTGTAAGCGGCAGAGGAAAGGAAGCATTCACGTATGTGAGGCCTGTGACTTCAGGGAAAGAATTTTCACTTGTGGAAGTCAGGATATTCACCGGGCGCACTCACCAGATACGGACACATCTTGCCAATGCCGGTTTTCCTCTTGCAGGGGATTCGAAATACGGGAGAAAAGATATAAATGAAAACCTCAGAGACTACGGAGTCACGACACAGCTCCTGCATGCTTTCAAGCTGAAATTTTCAGATTCTATAGAAGAACTTAAAGAACTAAGGGGCAAAACGGTGGTTTCACCTATGCCGGCTCAGTTCTCCAAGATAAAGGATATACTCATATCATCAGAACAACTATGAAAGAGGTAACAATGAACGCAACGTCCAACAATCAGACTTACACAAGAAGAAGGAAATCACCTTATATGGTGGCTATCGCACTTGCAATAGTGATGTTTACTCTTGTAGCTCCGGAGGTAAATGAGGGTGATGCAATGTCACCCACTATCAATGACGGTCAGGTGCTGGTAGTGAGCAAGACAAAATATTCAGCGAAAAGAGGCGAGCCTGAACGTGATAAAGTTGTGATCCTGGAGAAAACCGCTGCACAGAATGTTTATACAGATAATATAATAGCTCGTGTAGCGGGGCTGCCTGGAGAAACTGTTGAGATAAAAGATGGAAAAGTATTTATAGATGGAAAGGAATATATCACTGAAAACGGTATAAGCGGAGCCGAAGGTGAAATGAAAGTCAAACTTTCCAAGAATGAGGTGTTTCTTTTATGTGACAACAGGAAAGAGGAAATTGACAGCAGGAATGAAGAGATGGGACCTGTAGACATGAAAGAGATAAAAGGCGATGTGCTGTTCTGTGTATGGCCTTTATCTCGGTTTGGAGGCATTGATTAGAATGAAGGAATTTATAAAAGACATAATAATAGCTTTTGTGATAGTTATAGCTATAACCATGGTACTGAAGCCGACTATAGTTAAGGAAAGCTCAATGGAGCCTACACTTTATGAAAACAACTATCTTTTTGTAAATAAACTTGCTTACCTCACCAAGGATCATCCTGAATATGGAGATATAATAATATTTAAATCAGATATAGATAAAGAAGACGGTGAAGGAAAAAAGATGCTTATAAAAAGAGTTATCGGAGTCGAAAATGATATTATAACGATAACTGGCGGGAGCGTATACAGAAATGGTGAAAAACTGGAAGAACCTTATACACTTGAAGGATTTACCAGCGGAGAGATCTATGATTATGTAGTACCTCAGGATGAGGTCTTTGTTATGGGGGACAATAGGAGTGTGAGCCTCGACAGCAGATCAAAAGAAGTAGGGACAGTAAATGAGGATGCGATAGTCGGGAAAGCTTTCCTTAGACTGTATCCGTTCAGTGAAATAGGATTTCTGTAGTATTGAACCATGACTGCAGAAGTGAAGTACATATCACAGCTTACAACAGGAGGTTTTGATGGTTAAAAAGCTTGTACTTTACTTAATTGCAGCCTTTGTGGGCACTGCATCGGCATTTGCCGTTTCAGGCGTATTTGCAGTGACTACAGTAACGGGAAGCGGGATGGACGGATCCATAGAAGACGGCAGTATGGTAGTTATAAACAGATTGTCATATGGTGTGGATGGAAGTGAAAGGCCGGATGTGGGAGATATAATAGCGTTCAGATGTGACGTATACGGCGAAGAAGGTGAAGGCAGCATACTTGTAAGACGTGTTGCCGGCAGTTTCGGAGATTCGGTGGAGATAAAGGATAATATTTTTTACCTCAACGGAAAGCCATATGAGAAATATATGTCAGAAGCAGCACATATGGATCCTATGAAAAAGACAGTATTGGACGAAGGGGAGATCTTTGTGTTGAGTGACGACAGAAAATCATCGATGGACAGCAGGAACGAAGCAGTCGGGATTATAGATATGGATGACTGCATAGGAAAGATCTGTTTTAAATGAGAAAGGAAGACTGCTATATGAGGGTGGTAGCAAATAATAAAAAAGCCCGTCATGATTACTTTATAGAGGATACTTATGAAGCGGGAATAACTCTTACCGGAACTGAAATAAAATCTGTAAGACAGGGAAAAGTCAGCATAAAGGAAAGCTATGCAAAAATAGAAAATGAAGAGATGATATTATATGGAATGAATATAAGCCCTTATGAACAGGGGAACAGATTCAATTCCGACCCTATCAGACCTCGCAAGCTGCTGCTTCATAAGAGAGAGATAAGGAAACTTATAGGATATACTACATTAAAAGGCTTGACTTTAGTACCGCTCAGGATGTACATTAATGACAGAGGGATTGCGAAAGTGGAAATCGCAGTTGCCAGAGGAAAGAAAGAATATGACAAACGTCATGATATTGCCAAAAGGGATGCTGACAGGAGAATGCAGCAGGCCATGAGAAAGTAAAGGAGGCAGTTATGCAGAGCTTTTTCAACAAAGTGGGAAAGACGGCGGCATCAGCAGCAAGCAAAGCCGGAAACAAGGCAGGGGAGCTGATAGAGATCGGCAAGCTCAGAGGAAAGATCAGTTCACAGAAACAGGATATCAATTCTGCAAAACGTGATATCGGTGAATACTGCTATGATCTTTTCAAGGAAGGAAAGCTGGATGATGATAATATAAAAGAACTCTGTGATAGAATAGAATCATGTGAGAAAATGATAAAAGAGCTTGAAGAAAAGATAGAAGAAATCAAAAAGGAATACGATGCTGAGAAGGTCGAAAACGACCAGGAATAGCTATATGATATGGGGATGTCTTTGGTTTCGACGGGGGTGTGGAAACCGGATAAGCGAGCCGCAGTTTGTCCAGTCTGCGTTAAAAGGGACACGTTAAATATAAACGCTAAAAAGAATAATAATTTCGCACCTATGGCTATGGCTGCTTAGTCAGTCATAAGCTGTGCGTGTCAGCTCCGGTTTACCTGTAGGCCGGATGTCTGGCAACGAATATACAGGAAAACTTCATGTGAAAGCCCGGCAGCATGAGGGAATAACGGGATAGCCGATCACAGAGCCTGCTTTTGGGCGCTGAGTGAGGCGAAATCTTAAAACAGAAGCTGCGCTCGGAGAAATTCCTGTGGAAATGCTTTCGGACATGGGTTCGAATCCCATCATCTCCACCAGAATTCAGGCTCCAGTCAGAAATGACTGGAGCTTTTTGCTTGTACTAATTCAGTGGTTCCAAGCGATATCGCCGGAAATACTGCGGCAGGCCATCTGCAAAGGTTTCATCAATCCTTTGAACAAGGCAGGAGTGAAAAGTTCTGTGTCTACGGGGTGGAAAATGAGGATTATAATGAAAGTATAAATTATAAAGGGGAAGATCATATTGAGAAAATGGATATTATCAATTAGTTTTGTTGTTATAGGGGTATTATTTTCGGCTATTGGCATTTGTATAGGAGAGGCAGATGATTCTCCTGGTGCCGGAGGACTTGGCATAATTATGATGCTTTGTTTTTGCTTGTCGGGATGGAAGGTTCTCCGAAAATCTAAAAATGATCATAAATAATAAATTTAGATAAATACCGGTTTACAGAGGCGGAAAAAGAATATCGGATATAAATAGCTTATTAAGTACATGCAGTATCAGATCTGATGCTGCTTTTTCGTATTTATGATGAAGCAGGACGGAAATAAGTAAGGTGATCACTATCCATTACGACTTGGACGGCTTTAAGCTCTATGAAGGTTTGCATACAATAAAAATAATTATAATCACAACAGGGGTTATTACGTATAGTGCGATCAGGACAGCATTTCTGCCGGGATCGTTTTTTACTGTGGAACCGATATATTTAAGGTGTCATAAAATATAACGAGATATAAAAGAGTTAAACTGGAGGTTTTGATCAATATGTATCGTGATAACAGTAATAGATCCGGCATCAACTGCTGTATGCCATGTCAGCCGATATACTGCCCGGTCACCGGCCCAACAGGGCCTGAAGGTCCGCCGGGTGCAACTGGGCCTGAGGGCGAAAGAGGGCCAACAGGTATGCCGGGCACGACGGGACCGGCGGGAGCAACCGGCTCTACCGGTCCAACCGGTCCTGAAGGACAGCCTGGCCCAGCAGGTCCTGCCGGTGAGCCTGGAGCTACAGGCAGCACAGGACTTACGGGTGCTACAGGCGCTACGGGTCCGACAGGCGCTACGGGTCCGACAGGAGCTACCGGTTCTGCAGGAGAAGCAGGAGCAACGGGGCCTACAGGACCTGCAGGAGCAACCGGCAGTATTGAAGCAAACCCATACAATTTATATGTTCAGGCTGATGCTGCCCCTGGAGGAGACGGAAGTCAGGATGCCCCGTTTGCAACTATTGAACAGGCATTGGCAGTGGCACGGCCGGACGGCTTCATAAATGTATTGCGAGGTATATATCCTGTAACACAGCAAATAGCAGTGAGTACGCCTGGCCTGACTGTTAAAGGCACTGCAGGAGCAGTGATCCTGCTTCAAGCACCAGTGGTTCCTTTTCTGTGCAACGGAGGTGATAATACGATAGACGGTTTGACAATGACGAGCGATAATCCATATCCTGTTGAATTCATACAGATTGCAGGAGACGGAAATCAGATATTAAATTGCCGGATATATGGTCCGGAGCAGCAAGGGGATTCCTCCACATGGGTAGTTAACAGAGGATTTGTGACACAGGGAAATGCCACGAATCTGCTGGTGCGTAATAATGTATTTCACACATTGCGTCAGCCTGCATATCTGAACCCGGGTTCGACCGGAACGATAATAAATAATGTTGCATATAACACTCGCGGATATGTGGTCGACCAGGCGGTTTTCTTATTCTCCGGAAATTCCTGGGGCCTTCCGGCAAATGCAGTAGATATCGCACTCCTTGCGGGGACTGCAACAGGCGCACCTTATGATCCGGTTTCGGCTCTGGAGGCCAGCAACAGCAGTGCTGATGTCAGTGATCAGCGATAAATATAAAAATATATACTGGATATTTTATTGAAATGCTCTGGCTGAAGTCAGCCGGGGCTTTTTATATGCAGAAACTGCCAGGTAATAGATACATAAATCCATATTATCATAAAATATAACAAATACAGGATAGTATCGTAATGATTTTTTGTCAGTGTTTTTGTATAAAAGATATCTTAAGGTGATGAAATATTATGCATTAATATGATATACTGGTTGCAGTTGCAAATTCGTAATAAAAACGGGAGGCTCCATGAGTGCAGAAAAAAGCATAGCAAAACAAAAAGTTTACGTTATAGGACATAAAAATCCTGATACTGATTCCATATGCTCTGCAATAGCATATACGTATCTGAAGAACTTGAATGGAGATATTGATTATGTGGCATGCAGAGCAGGCATAGTAAATGAAGAAACAAAATTCGTACTGGATCACTTTTGTGTGCAGCCGCCCCAGTATATCGGGACTGTGCAGCCGGATATAAGTGATATAGAGCTTAACCCGATACGGGGAATAGAAAGCGGAGATTCCATAAAGACAGCATGGGAACTGATGATCGATCAGAAGGCCAGATCTGTTCCGGTTCTTTCGGATGGGAAGATAGAAGGGATAGTTTCAATAACAGATATAGCAAAGTCATATATGGATGAAAGCGACAGCCATGTTTTAGCAAGTGCAGGCACGAAGTTCTCAAGTATTGCTGAAACTTTGAACGGTCATATCATATGCGGAGACTATGATGGCTTTTTTGACAGTGGAAAGGTAACGATAGCCGCTTCCAGTCCTGATGTGATGGAAGGCTTCATCGAGGAGTCAGATCTTGTGATTACCGGAAATCGGTTTGAGACCCATTTTACTGCTATAGAGCTGGGGGCAAAATGTCTGGTGATGTGTCAGGGATCAATGCCGACAAAAACTATAAAAAAACTGGCAACAGAGAGAGGGTGTGTGATAATAAGCACTCCATATGATACATTTACGACAGCAAGGTTCATAAATCAGAGCATTCCGGTCAGCTTTTGCATGACTGATGAAAACTTGATGACTTTTCAGGTGACTGATTCACTGGAGGAAGTCGAGGAGATGATGAAAAATTATAAGTTTCATAATTTCCCGGTAATAGACAGAGACGGTAATTATATGGGATTTATTTCCCGAAGGAGACTGCTTAACATAAACCGTAAACAGGTAATACTGGTAGATCATAATGAGATTACACAGGCAGTTGATGGTGTTGAAAAAGCCCAAGTACTTGAGATAATAGATCACCACAGGCTTGGAGGATTTGAAACTCTGGGACCTGTGTATTTCAGGAATCAGCCTGTAGGATGTACAGCCACGATCATTGCCCAGATGTATGCAGAAACAGGTGCAGAACCGGATGAAAAGATTGCAGGGCTGCTTATGGCAGCCATAATATCAGATACATTGATGTTCAGGTCTCCTACATGTACTGAAGCTGATATAAAAGCATGTGAGGCGCTGGCCGAGATCGCGGACATAGATATGAAGGATTTTGCCCGAAAGATGTTTAAAGCCGGCAGCAGCCTGCAGGGGAAAACGCCGGAAGAAATTTGTTATCAGGATTTCAAGGTGTTTTCCAATGAAGGATACTCCTTTGGTGTAAGTCAGATAACCTCGATGGATCAGGAGGAGCTTGAAAGGATAAGGGATGATGTGGCATCATCCCTCAAAATCGTTATGGAAAAGCAGGATCTTGATATGATGTTTTTGCTTATGACCAATATAGCAGAAACAAGTTCGGAACTGCTGTGCTGTGGATTTCCTGCGGAGGAAACTGCAAGAGAGGCGTTCGATATACCTGAAAATACAGACAGGATAATACTTAAAGGGATAGTATCAAGAAAGAAGCAGTTTCTGCCTAAATTTGCTGAAGCCCTTCATAATATCGAATAGATCAAGAAGATATATTTGTCTTGATTATATTTATATGTTTAAACATGGAAAGGAAAAATATAGATGAAGGATAATAATCGCAATAGTGTGAAGGTTATAGTATATATAGTCTTGAGAGCCCTGGTAATAGCTGTCATGATCGCACAGATATTTAATCATAACTGGCATAATGTCATGACCTGTGCCCTTACGCTTGTATTGTTCATGCTGCCTACTATACTGGCAAAGCGTTTATCGATAAATCTTCCGACAGTATTTGAAGTGATCATTGTTTTATTCATATTTGCAGCCGAGATATTGGGAGAGATACAGGGCTTCTATGTAATTTTCCCTAGATGGGATGATATGCTTCATACGGCTAATGGATTCCTTGCGGCAGCCATAGGATTTGCAATGATAGATGTACTTAATCGTGATGAGAGAGTTAAAATGCATCTATCACCGTTTTTCGTTGGACTCGTATCATTTTGTTTTTCTATGACTATAGGAGTGCTCTGGGAGTTTTTTGAGTGTTCAATGGATATGTTTTTCGGCAAGGATATGCAGAAGGATACCTGGCTGGAAAGCTTCAATTCCGTTGCTATAAATCCTGATGGGCTCAATGTGCCGGTGCATGTGGAAGTGGAGTCGGTTGATGTAAATGGCATGGTGTGGGATAAGTATCTGGATATAGGGCTTTATGACACTATGCATGATCTGTTCGTAAACTTTATAGGTGCTGTCGTATTTTCGGCACTCGGTATAATATACATAAAATCACGTGGGAAAGGCATAGTAGCGAAGTTCATACCGACGATGAGAAAAAAACAGTAATAAAAAGGTTTGTTTTCTATTGACCCTGCCTTTAGGGCAGGGTATAAAATGCAGTCATGAAGGTAACTTATGAATTTAATAAAAATCAGGAGGACATCGATATGGCTGTGATAAAAAACGAAGCTGAAAAATATATGGATGATGCGGCGGTCTCTGCTTTAAGAGGTGCTATAGAACATAGGGCTACATGGTTTTACCTTTTGCTGGATGAAGCACGTAAGAGAGGACTTGACTGGGATGATTTTGCCAGGTCTGCAGTCGGCAGATGCGGACATTTTCATGGTGAGAAAAAAATAAAGGATAAATGTAAAGATTATGAAAACATGACGGAATTCCTTAAAGTCTTTATAGGGGAAGAACAGGCCAAGGTGCTTGAGCTTGAGGTGGCTGAAGAAACGGAGGACTATCTTTGCATGGACTTTCACTATTGCCCTCTTGTTACTGCATGGCAGAAATTAGGCTGTTCAGATGAAGAGATAGCTCATATGTGTGATATTGCTATGGATGGTGATCGCGGGATTGCCGAAGAAGTAGGATTTGATCTGAAAATATCCAGAAAGATAGCAGAGGGTGATGATACGTGCAGACTTGAATTCAGTAAAAAATAAGAGAGGGACTGATATGATATACGAGGAATTTTCACGTATACTCAAAAGCGAGATGGTCCCGGCTCTTGGATGTACGGATCCTATAGGTATAGCTTTCTGTGCCGCAGTGGCCAGAAAATATTCAAGAGGGGATATAATAAAGATAGAAGCGTGGCTGTCTAAGAATCTGATAAAAAACGTAATGGCAGTCATAATTCCTGGAAGCAATGGTATGTGTGGAGCTGGTATAGCAGCTGCGCTGGGTGCGGTATGCGGTGATCCGGACAAAAAGCTCGAAGTTCTTGAAGGGATTTCTTCAGAACAGGTGAATGAAGCTGCAGTACTTGAAGATGCCGGTAAAATAACTATATATGTGGCAGATGAAAATATTCCGCTTTATATGAAACTGAGACTTTTCACAGAGCAAGATGAAGTTACTGTAATCATAAAAGACGGATATACCAATGTTACAGAAATATCAGTAAATGGGTGCTGCATATTAAAAGAGTCGGAATCAGGAGCCGCAGATGACAGTCTCAGATATGATCTGCTGGATCTTGGGAATATAATGGATTTCGCTGATAATGCGCCTCTTGATAGTATGGGTGTAGTAGCGGAAGCCATAGAAATGAATCGTGATCTTGCACAAGCCGGCTTAAATGAAGGGCTTGGAACGCGTATCGGTATGCTGATAAAAGAATCAGGCCGTGAAAAAGTACACAGCGATATTACCAGCAATGCCATGTTATGGGCATCTGCGGGCGTCGATGCAAGAATGGCCGGCTGCCAGTTGCCGGCGATGAGCAATACAGGAAGCGGTAATCAGGGTATAGTCAGTACGATGCCTGTTTTTGGCGCTTCGAAAGCTTTGGGAAAATCTGACGAGGAAATGATTCGTGCAGCAGCTCTAAGCTGCCTTATAACGATATATATAAAGCACAGGATCGGAAAGCTCACTTCGGTATGTGGCTGTACGATAGCAGGTACAGGATCTGCTTGCGGCATAGTTTACCTGCAGGGAGGAAACAAGCAGGACATGGTCAATGTGATGAAGAACATGTTCGGAAATGTGGCAGGAATGATATGTGACGGAGCAAAAATCAGCTGTGCATTGAAAACAGCTACCTGCATAAATGCGGCATGTATGTCGGCAGAGCTGGCTTTACAAGGATTCGGTCTGGATGTTACAAATGGTATAACCGGTGATAGTGAAAAGCAATGTATAGATAATTTTGTCAGGACTTCAAAAGAGGGTCTTGAAAAAATGGACGAAGTTGTTTTAGATATAATCATGAACAAGTAAGAGGTGACATAGCTACATCACATGAATACTAAAATGGTTTGCAGCAAGCTTGGTGTAACATCCAAAATGCTTAGATTATACGAAGAACATGGACTTGTATGTCCTGATAGAAAAGAAAACAATTACAGGGAGTATTCTCCTGAGGATCTTTTGCAGATAGAGACGATCACTGTTTTGAGACATCTGGGATTTTCAATTTCGGAAATAAAGGAAATCCTCGTATTCGATAAAACAGAAGATAAACGCCTGAATATGTTTTATCTGCAGTACAAAGCCGTTGAAGAACAGATAGTGGAAATGCAGAAAGCAGGGACGGCGCTTAGAAGGACCATAAATAAGTTCATGGGTGACTGGGGTTGTGAAAGCCTTACTGATATAATACTTGATGAGCATGAAAAGAGATATCGGCGCATCGATTATGAAGGTCTTGTAAATTCCTGGGATTTCGATGAAATGGCATCGAATTTCAATAACCGGTATCTTAATGAGGACTACGAATATCAGAGAACAGTGGGACGAATCAGGGATATAATCGGGGATCCCGGATCCAGAAGTTTCATAGATATAGGTTGTGGCACTTGCAATATATGGCAGGATTACGGATACAGACTTGAGCTTGTCGCTGTAGACAAAAGCTTGCCGATGCTGCTTGAAAGCAGGAAAAAAATACCATGGCTGGATGTAAGGATGGATGATATACTTACCATAGATCACAGAGAATATGCCAGATATGATGTTGTGGTATCCGCTTTTGTGATACACCATATAGAACCGAATGATCAGTACAAGGCAATTGATAATATACTTGAGCTTTGTCGCGAAAACGGATGTATTCTGCTGGCAGACAGATGTTTCAGGAGCAAGCGTGATCGTACAGCAGAGGAGGACAGACTGAGAGAAAAAAATGATATAGAAGGTCTGGATAAACTTAACTCTGAATATTTCATATATGCTGATGAGATGCATAAATATCTGTGTATGAAACAGTACGATGTAGTTACGGAATATATTGATGATAATATAGTATTATATATTATAAAAAAATGACGCTGAGATTCCAGCATCATTTTTATAATCAGATCTATTGACCAAGATAATGCCTTCCTATAGCATCAGCAGCGATTATTGCAGCATACACATCATCAGGGGTCACTTCGAACGGCATATTTCCTAAAGTATCATTATCAGCAGCCGACAGATTTGCAACCTCCATTAGTTCATCTTTGCTGATTTCCGTTATTCCGAGCTGAGCAAGAGTCACCGGAAGACCTACATGTATACAGAAGCTGATCACTTCTGAGAGCTCTTCATCTGATGCATTTTCCAGTACAAGCTGGACTATCGTTCCGAAGGCAACCTTTTCTCCGTGATACATACAGTGGGTCTCTTTTATGGCTGTCAGGCCATTGTGTATGGCATGTGCACCAGCAAGCCCTCCGCTTTCAAATCCTATGCCTGACAGATATGTGTTGGCTTCAATGATGTTTTCCACGGCTTTGGTGCATATTTTTTCTTTTACGGCCAGCATTGCATTTACTCCGTCTGAAATAAGGGTATCATAACACAGACCGGCCAGAGCCATAGCGGCCATGGTGGATTTACCTCCTAAACAGTTCATTGCATCGGAACGGCTGCATGCTCTTGCTTCAAAGTAAGTTGCCAGAGCATCTCCCATCCCTGAAACCAGCAGGCGCACAGGTGCTTTGCTGACGATATCCGTATCAACGATGACCATATCAGGGCTTGACGGAAGAAACAGATAGTCTTCAAATGTCCCGTCATCTGTGTGTATCACCGAAAGTGCGCTGCAAGGAGCATCAGTAGATGCGATCGTCGGGACTATTATTACAGGAAGCTCAAGATAATGAGCTGCAGCTTTAGCTGTGTCATGTATCTTGCCTCCGCCTATACCGACTATGGCATTGCAACCTGTTTTTTTGCAGGATTCCATAACTCTGTTGATTTCAGATCTGCAGCATTCGCCCTCAAAAGTCTCATATATGATCTGGGTATCTCCCTGTCCTTTTGATATTACAGGTTCTACACGCTGTTTTCCTGAAGCGCTGGTAAGAACAAACAGCTTTTTACCGAATTCTGACGCATGACGGCATAAATTTTCAAGTTCTCTGCTGCCCTGGATATATCTGCCCGGGCTTCCTATTATCTTTGTCATGATAAATCCCTCCTTTTTATATGTATTATTATCAGTATCCTACCGCCTTAACCGCATATTGTGCCTGTTCCGAAGAAAATCCGTCATATTCCAGCTGGTCGATCAACTCCTGTTTGGAAAACGGCATCAAGTCAAGGTAACTTTCAGCTTGAAGTTTTGCCTGTTGATTCCAATCTGCATTACAGTTGTCAGCAGCATAGATTGCCTCATCAGAAGTATATCCGTCATACTTCAGCTGGTCGATGAGACCATTGTATGAAAACGGCATTATATCCAGGTATGTTTTCGCAGCTTTGAGCGCATTTTCATGTCCTAAAGACGTATTTTCAAATGACGGATCTATTACGGTGTTTGTCTGACCGGAACCATAGTAATAATGATCATCGTTTTTTATAAAAATAAAAACGACATTCAGAGCTACAAGCAATGCGATTATCACTGTTATTATGATCCTTGCAGCTATATTGAACTTTTTTTTTGACCACATAAGTGCGAGCCCCACAGGCCAGAAAATCACAAGAAACAGTATGATGAACCATGTCCTGCCGGAAACGCCTTCTTTTTCTGCATTTATCTTGTAGCCGTTGTTTCTAAAGTTTTCCGCAGTATCGCTGTCAGTGGTGAATCTGTATGTAGATGTTCCTGTTTCATATGATCTGGTTTCATCTGATGAATTATTGCCAGGCCCTTCAGGAATATCAGACATCGCAGTCCCGCAATCGGGACAGAAATTGGATTCAGCTTCTCTTCCGCATTTTATACATTTTTTCATAATCTCTTCTCCTAATAAACTCCTTTGTTTAACTTGAAATATATTATTTTGTTACAATATATCATTTCATACAGACTAAATCAATAGTTTGCAGAATAATGCAATCCTTCCACTGTACCGACATACAATAATGTAGGATGTATCAGACATTAGTGCCGAAAGGAGCGGTGTGATGGAAAAATTAAAAATCTGTAACATAATCGAATTGTGTATGGTTGTGTTTATGGGCAGCCTGTTGCATTTTGTTTACGGATGGTTCGGCGGAGAAGTATGGGCTTCTGTTGGAGCTGTAAATGAGAGCACATGGGAGCATCTCAAACTTCTGTTCTGGCCTTTATTCATTATGACAATACCTGCATATTATTTGTATGGAAAGGATTTTCGTATATTTTTGCCAGCTCGAGCAGTAGCCATACTGACAGGGATGGCGTTTATAGTTTCTGCTTTTTACACATACTCAGGGATACTGGGATATAATTTTCTTGCGGCAGATATAGCTACATTTGTAGTTGGGGTCGTCATAGGATATATAGTAAATTATAGATTGATAAAAAGAGGGGAAAGGACTATGTTCCATGAAAGGGATATGTCCTTCATATCAGCGTGTGCACTTGCATTTGTTCTGGCTCTGGCCGCAGTGTTTGTAATATTCACGTATTATCCTCCACATATAGCTGTATTTCAGGATCCTGTAACAGGATATTATGGCATATCGAAGTAAAATACGATTATGCACCAATATTTTCTTTATAAATCGCATCAAGGAATATATAATAAACGTGTCAGTCATTTGAGCAATTATCGGAGGGATGATGAATATGATAGGGACTTTTGTAAATATGGGAACTATAATCCTGGGCAGCCTTATAGGCGGTATAGTTAGAAAAGTCATAAAGGAAGAATACAGCAGGTGTCTTTTCACGGCTATGGGGCTTGCAGCAACAGGGCTTGGGATAAACGCGGTAGTTCAGAACATGTCTGACAGCAGGTATCCCGTATTGTTCATAGCAAGTCTTGCAGCAGGAAGTCTCATTGGAAATATGCTGCGGCTTGATGAAAGGGTATCAACTCCGTTCGGTGTAGCTGTCATTCCGTTTTATCACGGAACATTTATAGGTT
>CALCKF010000048.1 GCA_937966095.1 uncultured Eubacterium sp. | reverse complement strand
GTCTACAGGGAGGGGATACTTGTTTCCGGAAGAGAAGAGGAATACAGGTCGGAAAGGATAATTGAGATATGCAGCCGTATAGCCTGGTCCATGGTGCAGCAGATAAGAAAGGGCAGGATCAGGACCATGAAATTTGAATATCCTTTCGGTGAAGGCCGGCAGCTTCCTGCTGTAAAGGTAAAGGCCGGAAAGCATACAGTTCTTATAAACGGTAAAATCGACAGGATGGATATTATGCGCGGTCCATTGGATATCATAAGGATCATAGATTACAAGACAGGCGGTGATACCATCGATCCGGAGTATTTCAGCCGAGGATATAAGCTGCAGCTTATGATATACATGAGAGCTGTTCTTGAAGCTTATGGGAAAAAGGCCGAGCCGGCGGGTATATTTTATTTCAGGATAAAGGACATGGATACCGATGCCGATGTAAAAGCAGTGGATCTTAGCCGGGAAGGAGTGGAGAAAAGAATCGCTGACACCTACAGACTTGAGGGTATAGTTCTGAATGATGAGGAGGTCATACGTTCGATGGACAGTGAGATTGACGGAGTGTCGCAAGTAATACCCGTAAAAGCTGCTAAGAAAACAGGCGGATATGCTCCTGCTTCAGGAGGACACCTGATGTCGGCTGATGAGTTCACGGAGCTGTATGACCAGGTGAATATACAGATAGAGAGGATATGCAGAGAAATATATGATGGCAAGCTGGATATAAGGCCGAAGCGTGAAAGGATAAAAGACAGAGAAGGGCGGATGAAAACTGCATGCAGGTATTGTGATTATAAAAGTATATGCATGTTTGACACATCATTCAGCGGGTGTCGTTATGAACAGATATAAGTAAGAACGATAAATTTTAATTGCTGTCTTGACGTTGTAATTAACTCATAGTAGAATACCACTATAGCTTTTATAGAGGTAAGCCACTGTAGCTCATCTGGCAGAGCAGCACATTCGTAACGTGCAGGTGGCCGGTTCGATCCCGGCCAGTGGCTCCATGAGGGGGATTAGCGCAGCTGGGAGCGCGCATGACTGGCAGTCATGAGGTCACGGGTTCGAGCCCCGTATTCTCCACCATACAGAGACCGTGATTCCGAATCGCAATTTTGGGATCACAGTCTTTTTTCATGCTTTTATACGGATCTCCGTTGCTGATATAATCTGCAGAATCCATATATGTGAAAGAGAGGAACAGGGAAAATGGATGAAAAGAGAAGAATATTAAAAATGATAGAAAACGGCACGATAACAGCAGACGAAGCGGCGATACTGATGGATGCACTGGATGAGGAAAGCAAGACATGTGTCGTAGATACTGATTCGTATATACCCTATGACAGATATATGTTTCGGATCATAGTGAACAGTCCGCAGGGCGATAAGATCAATGTTAATATGCCCGTAGGAGCAGTCAGAAGATTGTTGAAGGCTGCAGGAAAATTTCCTATACCTGAAGATAAGATCAGGGAAATAGAGTTTTCTGAGATGATGGAAGCTGTAGAACAGTGTCTGAGGGATGAGATTATAGGAGATATCGTAAGTGTAGATGCGGCAGACGGTACAGCGGTGCGTATTTTTGTAGACAGGGAGATAGGATGAAAGTAACAGTAAAAAGTAAAGATATCAATATTTCTATTCCGGTGCCTTTAGCAATGGCAGATATCGCGATACGGGCAGTGCCTGATCGTGTGTTTGAAAAGATTATGGACAGAACAGGTATAAGCTGTGATGTGGATGTTTGCAGGGATGCTGTATCGATGATGATCAAAGAGTGCAGGGATATATTTAGTATGAACAGGGGGCTTGAGATAATACATGTCGAAGGCAGTGACGGAACATATATATCCGTCGTACTTTAGAGGCTAAAGATGGAAAAGGAAATGAAAAGAACAGCAGATAAGAAAAGACAAAAAGAGAATTTTTTTAAAATAAGAGCCCTTGTGATCATAATAATCCTTATATCAGTTATACTGGCATTATTTTCATGTACCGGAGGCACCGGCGTCAAGTCTGAAGATATGAGCCCGGATCCGGCTGAAGATGAAATGACAATGCATTTTATCGATGTAGGCCAGGCTGATGCCACTCTTCTTGTATCACAGAACGAGGCGATGCTGATAGATGCAGGCAACAGAGATGATGCAGGGATCATAGTGGGATATTTGCGGGATATGGGAGTAGAAAAACTTAGATATATCGTGTTCACTCATCCTCACGAAGATCATATAGGGGCGGGTGATGCGGTGATATCAGCTTTTGATGTGGATAAGGTATTTATGGGCGGCGGATATGATGACGGTATTGCAGGCAGCCTGAAAAGAACTATAGAAGCACGGGAGATACCGATATGTGATCCGGAACCGGGATACCATATCATGCTGGGAGAATGCAGTGTTGAGTTTTTAGGTCCGTATGGAATGTCAGATGATGAAAACGACAATTCTTT
This sequence comes from uncultured Eubacterium sp., assembly GCA_937966095.1. Classification (GTDB taxonomy): domain Bacteria; phylum Bacillota; class Clostridia; order Peptostreptococcales; family Anaerovoracaceae; genus Lentihominibacter. Next base: position 9,837 of record CALCKF010000048.1, on the reverse strand, counting down.
ATGCCTCAGGATAACTCACGGGGAAACAAGTATACTGTTCACAGGAGATGCGGGCAGTGGACGTGAAAGTGAAATGATCGAAAGGGGAATGGATCTGGAATCCGATATACTGCATGCTGCTCATCATGGCAGCAGTTCTTCGAACAGCTATTATTTTCTCCGTCAGGTAAATCCGAAATATGTCGTTATTTCATGCGGAGCTGACAACATATACGGTCATCCTCACGAGGAGACCATGAGCAGACTGAGCGATCTTGGAGCAGAGGTTTTCCGCACTGATGAAATGGGAACGGTGACGGCTACAGATGACGGTAGTGAAACGATATTCAGCTGTGAAGGTATACAGGCTGAGCAGATACACAGAGAAGAATATCAGAAAGCTTCATACATAGGGAATATCAATTCGAAAAAATACCATTTGCCTGACTGCAGCAGTCTTCCTGACATGGACAACAGAGTGTATTTCGTTGACAGAGATGCTGCTGAAAGAGCGGGATATGATCCGTGCGGAAGATGCAATCCCTGATATCCAGGTGATAATATGATAAAACGAGCTGCATGATTATTGCAGCTCGTTTATCAATTCGTCTATATCGTCATATGTCTGAGATTCTACTGAATTCGGGTTTGACGGAGCCGGAGAATCCGTTGTACCGAATACCATGAAATAAATGAGAGCCAGTAGAGCGGTGATCACTATGATTATTGCAAATATGGATATGGATTTCCTGAATCTTTTTTTCTTTTCAGGATCTGCAGACTGTTCTTGAAGGGATTCAGATGACTTGTCTGCTTCGGATTCAATCGGTCTTTCCGATGATTTTGATGCTTTTGCAGAAGCTTTTTCAGCTTTTTTGCGTTTTTTCTCTTCAAGTCTTTCAGCCTTGCGTTTTTCTTTTTCTGCTTTTTTGGCAGCTTTCTCATCCTGTTTAGAGGAAGCCGGCACAGGATCGCCGGAAGATTCATCAGACGCGGGATCAGAAGAAGATGCATCGGTGTCAACCGGTTCCTTGACGGAAGTTTCATCTGTATTATTCGGATGATCTGGAGATTCCTGGGAAATATCGTCACTTTTGCCTTCTGTTTCAGCTTCGGAATTTTCCTTACGCACAGATTTATGTTTGGACTGCATCCCCTGTACCTGAATGAAGATGGCATTTAATATCTTTTCGCTCCCCTCCTCATAAGGAAGTGTTATTTTTTCATCATCATATGTAAATGTGTAAAAACGTTTGTCAGGGTCATTGACAACGTCCGACATTCTGCTGTAGAAAAATTCCTTTCCGTTAAATGTTAATGATTTTGTGGTGAATTCAGCCTTGTGGCCTCCTGACATTATTTCGATTGTTTTCATAAAACTGACCTCGACTTTATATAGAATTTAATCAAAACAAATGTATTTTTTTGAAACACTTTTTTTTATGGTAACCTTTTTGAGGAGCAAAAGTCAACAAAAATGTCGTAAAATTACAAATTTAGGAAGACAAAACATATCCCTTATGTTAAAATAAAACGAGATTGCTTAAATTTGCATTATCGATAGAGAGAAGAAAAAAGAGGTTTTAGAAATGAATAAAAATGCATTAACTGAACAAAGACGGGAAACAGTTATCGGACTTCTTAAGAGTATGAATATTAAGAAGAGCACGATGGGCGGATTTGATAAAGATGATGTATATGAATGTATGCAGCAGCTGTGCGATCTGTATGAAAAAAACATAGAGGAATTGGAAAATGCCTATGAAGGTGAAATAAACGAACTAAGAGACAGATATCAGAAGTATGATGAAAACAATGAACTTTATGTCAGCCTCATAATGGAAGCTAAGAAAAGCAGCAATGATATAATAAACCAGGCAAAAAACGAGGTGGAAACGATATTATCAGAAGGACGTGAACAGGTAGCTCAGCAGGAGAAGGAACTTGAGCAGATGAGGAATGGCATGGAAACGGAGAAAAATGCCATGACTAATGAACTCAATGCTTTCAGAGAAGCTGTTGAAGCCGAAAAAGCTGCTATGAATGCGGAAGTTGAGGCAGAAAAGGAGAAGGCTTCTGCTTTGAAAACAAAATACAGACAGCAGATAAATGTAATGGAAGAGGAATTTGCTGAGATCAAAACGAATATCCTCCGTACTGCGGGCAGGATCGATAGCATAAAAAGCAAGCTTGTCGATGATGAAGCCGCCACATGGAACGTGACGGAAGAACTGGATGCTGTGAATTTCCCTGTAGCCGAAACAGAGGTTGATGAGATAATAGAACCTGAGGTACATATAAACGGACAGGAAAAACAGGATAATGAAAATGTTACCGAAGAATCCCTCGATGCAGATGGTGAAGTGTCTGAACTTAAATTAGAGGATCTGGTGGCTCCCCAGGAGGACAGGCTGCCTGAATCTGCGGAAGAGAAACCTGCTGATGAGGAATTGAATTTTGATGATATAGAGATAGAATTGCCTGATATGGAAGAAAAAGTATCGGCAGAGAGTGTAAAAGAGGAAACTCCTGCGGATGAGATATCTTTTGAAGGGCTGGAAGATCTTTTCAAGGAAGATAATAAAGAAGAGAAATAGACTGTCGCAGCAGAGGAATGATTGAAATGAAAGAATTAAAGGAAAAGATTCTTAAAGAGGGCGTTGCGATAGGAACAGAAATAGTAAAAGTGGATCATTTTCTGAATCATCGGCTTGATGTGAGATTTCTTGATAGAATAGGCATGGAATTCAGAAATAGATTTGAGGGCTGTGATATAGACAAGATACTGACAGTAGAAGCCAGTGGTATCGCTGTTGCATGTCTTACTGCGCCGCATTTCGGATACCCGCCTGTCGTATTTGCAAAAAAGGCGACACCAAATACCATGACTGAAGGATTTTATGAAGCTGATGCCAGGTCATTTACAAAAGGTACTGTTTCAAAATTTCGTGTTTCCGAAAAATTTCTTAGTAAGGGAGAACGTATTCTGATCATAGATGACTTTCTGGCTCATGGCGAGGCTTCGTTGGCACTTGCCAGCATAGTCAGACAAGCTGAAGGTACAGTTGTCGGTGTAGGGGCAGTTATAGAGAAGGGATTTCAAGGCGGCGGAGATAAGCTTAGAGAAGCCGGATGCCGTGTCGAGTCTCTTGCAGTGATAGACAGTATAGATAACGGACAGATAATATTCAGATAATATCAAGTAAAGTTCGCGTCCTGCGGACTTTACTTTTTATATTCCTTCTGAAACGGGACATATGGAGGGATTTCACATAGAACTATCCCGAAATTTTTCCTACGGAGTCGAATTTTTATTGACACTGTTAATCCCACAGGTTAAACTCAATATATGGCTGAAAACCATAATTAAAAATTGCCAGTATAAGCACGAAGAGATGGACAGTGCGTTTCTACCGTAACGCCTCAGTTACGACTATTGGCTGATTCAGGTATCTGCAGGTTTTAAAGCCGGCGGATCTACCTTAAACAGCGTCTAGTACTGTAGAGATTGGCGGACAGGTTTCTGACCTGTCTTTATTTTATCTGATTTGTTTTCATTACTAAGGAGGAGAGAAATGAAAAAGAAAGTATTGTCAATAGTACTTGCATGTATTATGATTTTTGCATTCTCGATGACACTTACGGGATGCGGTTCCGGAGACGGTTCCGGAGATTCGGCTTACAAGGTTGGATTTATCTGTCTGCACGATGAAAATTCAACTTATGACAAGAACTTCATTGATGCTGCTAACGCTGCATGTGAAGCACTTGGTGTAGAAGCTGTTATAAAGACTAACATTCCTGAAGGACAGGAATGTTACGATGCTGCGGCTGAACTGGTGGATGCAGGCTGTGGGATCATATTCGCAGATTCATTCGGTCATGAGGACTTCATGATTCAGGCAGCCAAGGATTTCCCTGATGTGCAGTTCTGCCATTCAACAGGAACGAAGGCTCATACTGAGGGACTTGATAACTATCACAATGCATTTGCTTCGATTTATGAAGGAAGATATCTTGCAGGTGTTGCAGCAGGAATGAAGATAAATGAGATGATAGAGGCAGGCGATATCACTGCTGATCAGGCAAAGATTGGATATGTAGGCGCATACACATATGCAGAAGTAGTATCAGGATATACTTCTTTCTTCCTTGGTGCACGTTCAGTATGTGAATCAGCTACAATGGAAGTTACTTTTACTGGCTCATGGTATGATGAAGCTCTTGAAAAGGAAGCTGCAAATAAGCTTATAAACGACGGATGCGTTCTTATTTCGCAGCATGCGGATTCGATGGGAGCTCCTACAGCATGTGAGAATAAAGGTGTTCCAAATGTATCATATAACGGAAGCACACAGGAAGCATGTCCTGAAACTTATATAATTTCTTCAAGGATCGACTGGCAGCCATATTACGAGTATGCGATCAAGGCTGCAATGGACGGTGAAGCTATAGATACTGACTGGACGGGAACTCTGCAGACAGGCTCTGTCGTGCTGACTGACCTTAATGAAGATGTTGCTGCAGAAGGAACTGCAGAAGCTATCGAAGAAGCAAAAGCAAAGCTTGAATCAGGCGAACTCAAGGTTTTCGACATAACCACATTCACAGTTGACGGAAAAACGGTTGACTCATATATGGCAGATGTAGATACAGATGCTGATTATACTCCTGATACAGAAGTTATAAAGGATGGAGCATTCCTTGAATCAGTATTCAGATCCGCACCTTATTTTGATCTTCAGATCGATGGTATCACATTGCTGGATACTAAGTTCTAAATATAAAATACCAGTTAAAGCCCCGGAATCACCGGGGTTTTGCTGGTAATTATATTGTATAGAAAAGTAGATCACAGGTGTGTTTTTCTATGCGATATAAGCAGAAAACGGCTGCCGGACTGATTCCGGAAAGAATATTTGAAGAAAGGTGTTGATTTGTTTGGCCAACAGAGAAGTAGCTGTATCCATGCGGGATGTCACGAAGACATTCGGAACAGTAAGAGCCAATTATAAAGTGAATCTTGACATATACCGCGGCGAGATTCTGTCATTGTTAGGTGAGAATGGCAGTGGCAAGACTACGCTGATGAATATGCTATCCGGAATATATTACCCTGATGGGGGAGAAATATATATAAACGGAGAGCGTGCTTCCATACATTCTCCCAAAGAAGCGTTTGAATACGGTATAGGGATGATACATCAGCATTTTAAGCTTGTTGATGTGTTCACAGCAGCTGAAAATATCGTTCTTGGACTTAAAGAAAAGGGCAGGCTGGATCTTAAAAAAGCAGCAGATAAGATCCTGAGCATATGCGACAGATACGGGTTCGATATAGATCCGCAGCAGAAAGTATATAACATGTCTGTCTCTCAGAAGCAGACTGTTGAAATCGTCAAGGTGCTTTACCGAGGTGCGGATATACTGATATTGGACGAGCCTACGGCAGTACTTACTCCACAGGAAACTGAAAAACTTTTTGCTGTTCTGAGAAACATGAAAGCTTCAGGCAAAACTGTAGTGATAATAACTCATAAACTCCATGAGGTGCTTGAGATATCTGATCGTGTGGCTGTTCTCAGAAAGGGAGAATTCATAGGTGACATGATAACTTCGGAGACAAACGAGCAGGAAATGACCAATATGATGGTCGGAAGAATGGTGAAGCTCAATATAGAAAGACCGGAACCTGTAGATCCGAAGCCGCGTATCAGAGTAGACGGTATTACAGCAAAAAGCAGCGATGGCATACTCAAGCTTGACGATGTTTCGTTTACTGCGAATTCAGGAGAGATACTTGGCATAGCAGGTATTTCAGGATGCGGGCAGAAGGAGCTTCTTGAGGCGATAGCAGGATTGCAGCCGGTTGAAAAAGGGAAAATAGAGTATATAGATGACGATGGCAATGTAGAAGAGCTGGTAGGCAGAGATCCGTTACAGATAGCGGCAATGGGTGTTGCATTATCGTTTGTTCCGGAGGACAGACTTGGTATGGGACTCGTAGGCAATATGGATCTTACCGATAATATGATGCTCCGGTCTTTCAGAAAAGGAAACTCGGTATTTACCGACAGAAAGACTCCGAGAAAACTGGCGGAAAAAGTCGTTGAAGAACTGGATGTGAGCACATCGAGCCTGTCAACTCCTGTAAGGAAACTTTCGGGAGGAAATGTCCAGAAAGTGCTTGTAGGAAGAGAAATTTCTTCAGCCCCTACGGTACTCCTTTCAGCATATATTGTCCGTGGGCTCGATATAAATTCGTCATATACGATATATGATCTTCTTAATAAGCAGAAGAAAAAAGGAGTTGCCGTTATATATGTAGGCGAGGATCTCGATGTCCTGATTGAGTTAAGTGACAGGATACTTGTTCTGTGTGGAGGTCGTGTAAGCGGCATCGTTGACGGCAGAACAGCCGATAAAAATCAGATCGGCATGATGATGACAAAGCTTGGGGGAGGTGTTGATGATGAGCAAGCTGAATAGAGAACCGCTGCTGCACATAACCAAGCGTAAAGAGCTGCCGCTGATCCAGACATGGGCGATAAGGATAGGGGCAATAATTTCAGCTCTCATAGTCTGTGCAATAGTTACGACAGCAATGACGGGACTGGATCCTTTCAGTGTGTTCGGGACTATAGTTTATGGTGCTATGGGTACAGAAAGAAAGATCTGGATACTTCTCAAGGAACTTGCATTGCTTCTCAGTGTGGCACTGGCTCTTACTCCTGCATTCAAGATGAAGTTCTGGAACCTTGGTGCAGAAGGGCAGATACTTATGGGAGCGTGGGCAACAGCTCTCTGCATGATATATATGGGAGATACGGTGCCAAGCGGCTTACTCATCATAATATGTCTTGCTTCAGCGGTTCTGTGCGGAGCGATATGGGCAATGATACCTGCTTTTTTCAAAGCCAGATGGAACACAAATGAAACGCTGTTCACTCTGATGATGAACTATGTTGCGATACAGCTTGTGGCATATTTCATCATAATATGGGAAGTGCCCAAAGGATCAGGTAAGGTAGGTATAATCAATCAGAGTACGATGGCAGGATGGCTGCCTTATATAGGTACTAACAGCTACATACTTGTGATATTGTTTGTCGCGGTCATAACGGCTGGCATGTTTGTATATCTTAAATACAGTAAGCATGGATATGAGATATCGGTCGTAGGAGAAAGTCAGAGAACGGCACGATATGTCGGGATAAAAGTTGACCGGGTGATCATAAGGACTCTGTTGCTGTCAGGAGCGATATGTGGATTCACAGGGTGGATGATAGTTTCCGGCATAGATCATACGATAACGACAACTCTTGCAGGAGGAAGAGGTTTCCTGGGAATAATGATTTCCTGGCTTGCACAGTTCAATGTAGTGGCCATGGTGTTTGCAAGCCTGCTGATAGTATTTCTGGAGCAGGGAGCAGGAGAGATCTCGACAAGTTTCGGATTGAATCAGTCTTTTGCCGACATAATAACCGGAATAATACTGTTCTTTATTATAGGATGTGAATTCTTTATCAATTATAAAGTGCATTTAAGAAAAAAAACGGGAAGGGAGGATGCGTAAATGTTTGACCTTGTAGCATTTATCCCGCGTGCGATAGTCCAGGGAATGCCTCTTCTTTTCGGCTGTACAGGAGAAACTATATCTGAAAAGGCCGGAAGTCTGAATCTCGGTATTCCCGGAGTAATGTATGTGGGGGGCATATGCGGAGTGATAGGATCGTTCATATATGAACAGAGCTGTGACGGAGATGTGATTCCTTTCCTGGCTATTTTTATACCGATGATATCATGCCTTCTCGGTTCGCTTCTGATGGGACTGATATTCAGTGTGCTGACAGTGACTCTTAGAGCCAATCAGAACGTTGTAGGCCTTGCCATGACTACATTCGGAGTGGGCTTCGGGAATTTTTTCGGAGGATCGTTAATGAAACTGACAGGAAGCTCAGTGCCATCGATTGCTCTTTCCGAGACAAGCCATTATTTCAGCAGGACCCTGCCTTTTGCAAGTGATCTTGGATGGTTTGGAAAGATTTTTCTTTCATATGGATTTCTCACATATCTTGCAGTGGCCATTGCTGTAGTAACGGCTTACGTATTGAAAAACACGAAAACAGGTCTTCAGCTGCGTGCAGTAGGAGAAAATCCTGCCACTGCCGATGCAGCCGGTATAAATGTCAACAGGTATAAGTATTGTGCAATATGTATAGGATGTATGATAGCAGGCCTGGGAGGACTTTTCTATGTAATGGATTATGCTAACGGTGTTTGGTCCAATGATGCATTTGGAGACAGAGGCTGGCTTGCCATAGCCCTCGTTATTTTTACATTATGGAAACCTAATATCGCGATTTTTGGCTCAATCCTGTTCGGAGGGCTTTATATACTGCATCTGTTCATACCTGGCGCAGGGATGGCAGCTAAGGAGCTGTATAAGATGCTCCCTTATATTGTAACTATACTTGTTCTCGTATTTACGAGCATACGTAAGAGAAGAGAGGATCAGCCGCCTGAAAGTCTGGGACTGCCGTATTTCAGAGAAGAAAGGTGATCATTTATAAACGGTGATTCTGATATTATAAAACGGGATGTACATCAGGTACATCCCGTTTTTCAGCTTCCGTGTGTGTCAGACTATTTGCCGTCATATGCTATAACGGTATCGACATCATAGCCTTCCAGTGCTTTCCGTCCGTTTAGACCTTTCAGCTCAAGAAGACAGACCATTTTTACTACAGGTGCGTTAAGCTGCTGGAAAAGCTGGGCTGCCGCATGAAGGGTGCCGCCTGTAGCGATAAGATCGTCAATTATGACAATTTTCGTTCCCGGCTTGACGTCGTATTTGTGTACTTCTATCTCAGCGGTTCCATATTCCAATTCATATGAGACGCTTACCGTTTCTCTCGGAAGCTTGCCTTTTTTCCTTACGGGAATGAAAGGCTTGTTGAGATTGTAGGCAATAGGCATGCCAAAAAGGAATCCTCTTGATTCCATGCCGGCTATGGCATCAAATTCTATGCCGGAAAGTTTTGCCTGCATCTGATCGACTGCAAGCTTCAGCCCCTCAGCGTCTCCTATTACTGAAGTTATATCGCGAAATATGATTCCAGGTTCGGGAAAATCAGGGATACTTGTTACATAATCTTGTAAAGTTTTCATGTTGTTGACCTCATCAGCAATTTTTGCATTTATTTTATATTGGGGGAAACAAATGATTCCCCCGGGCAAAATAATCGTATCACAGCATGAGCAAAATAACAATAAGCAAAAGAGGGAAAAACAGCGCACAAATTATTTATTATATGTTATAGTAAAAGAAAATACAAGGAGGCGATGAAGATGATATATGTACATCTTGCGGAAGGTTTTGAAGAAGTTGAAGCAATGACGATAGTAGATATTCTGAGAAGAACGGATATAGATGTAAAAACTGTATCTGTTACAGGGAGCAGGTCTGTGACCGGCACTCATGGCATAACGGTTCAGGCGGATATTCTTTATGAAGAGGCAGATTACGACGACTGTGAGATGATAGTTCTGCCGGGAGGATTGCCGGGTTCATCTAATCTGGAAGCTCATGAAGGTCTGGCAGAGAATATAAAAGATTTTGCCGTTAAGGGTAAAAAGCTGGCCGCTATATGCGCAGCTCCTATGGTTTTGGGGACATGTGGCGTCCTTGAAGGGAAAAAAGCCACCATATATCCGGGAATGGAATCAGCCCTTAAGGGTGCTGAAGCCACCGGACAGACAGTTACTGTAGACGGCAATATAATTACGGGGCAGGGCCCTGCACTGGCTATGGAGTTTGAAGTTGCGCAGATAATCTCCCGCTTTAAAGCTCTGTTT
>CALCKF010000047.1 GCA_937966095.1 uncultured Eubacterium sp. | reverse complement strand
CGGCATCTGTATGCTTATCTGATTCTCTTGCCCCGGGGTTTTCTTCTCCCGCCTGCTCCAGCACTGGATTTACCAAAAGCTGTTCCTGTACGTAAGAATCCAGTTCATGAGTATTGAACTGCAATATCTGTATAGCCTGTATTAGTTCCGGTGTCATCACCAGCTTCTGTACCTGTTCAATTGTCAAGTCATAACCAAGTTTCATACTCATTTTTCTAAATACCTCGACTTATATTATAACATATACCGGATATTTTGCCAGTGCTTTGCCCAAATCCGCTCTTTATTTCAACTCCGGGAATCCCATCTGACGTAATGCTTCAAAAAGAATGATGTTTACAGAATTTGCCAGATTCAAAGATCTGAGCCTTGTGTCTGCACTCATCGGTATCCTTATTGTCTTATCCCTGTTGGCCTCTATGAAATGATTCGGCAGTCCTGCAGTCTCCTTTCCGAACAGTATCATATCCTCATCGTGAAATCTGACATCGGTGTACAGACATTTTCCTTTTGTCGTTGCAAGATACATGATGCGGCCTTTGTTTTCATCGATAAAAGATGCGAGATCTTCATGAACCCTGATTTTCACAAAAGGCCAGTAGTCAAGCCCTGCTCTTTTAAGGCTTTTATCATCTATAGAAAACCCCAGAGGCTTGACAAGATGAAGAACTGCCCCAGTAGCCGCACAGCTTCTGGCTATATTTCCCGTATTGGGGGGTATTTCCGGTTCAACAAGTACTATGTGTATTGCCATGATATCATCTCCTTACATGTATGCCTATATAATATATTTTACTTTTACAATCCGTAAAGTCAACTGATTAACCTGTTCAGCCGACAAGTCCTTTCTATGTTATATACATTATCAAAAAAAGAGAAGACAAACCATGAAGTTTGTTATATAATTTAATGGCAATTGTTTAATCGAGTGGAGGGTTAATAATGAAAACAGTAAAAATCGGGCTTCTCGGTCTTGGAAATATAGGTACAGGCACTTACAAGGCACTTGAAATGAACAGACAGGAGATTGAGTCTGCACTGGGTTCAAAGGTGGACATTTCAAAAATACTGGAAAAAGATACTGAAAGGGAAAGGGGCATATATGTTCCCAAAGAAAAATTCACATCAGATCCGGATGATATTTTCAATGACCCTGAAATAGATATAGTTATAGAACTGCTGGGGGGCATAGAACCTGCCACATCTTTCATGATCCGGGCTATGGAAAACGGAAAACACGTAGTTACTGCAAATAAGGCCGCAATAGCTTCCAATTACCATAAACTTATGGATGCTTCAAAATCCGGAGGCGTTAAATTCAGATTTGAAGCCAGTGTTGGAGGAGGCATCCCTATACTTCAGACTCTGACCGGACCTTTGAAAGCAAATAAATTTGAAGAAGTGATGGGCATACTCAACGGAACCACCAACTATATACTGACTAAGATGACAAGAGAGGGTCTTGATTATGATACTGCTCTTAAAGATGCACAGGCGAAAGGTTTTGCCGAAGCTGACCCTACTGCTGATGTGGAAGGCATAGATGCAGCAAACAAACTGACAATACTAATGGCTCTCATGTTCAATAAATACGTTGCACCGGAAGATATACCCACTACAGGTATTACCGGCGTAACAAAAGAGAAAATCGAAAAAGCAGGCGCAGACGGATGCAGAATAAAGCTTATCGCACATGCTAAAAAGCTTGAAAACGGAGAAATCGAATATGGTGTGAAACCTATGAACATAAACGAGTCTCATCCATTGGCCAATATCAATGATGAGTTCAACGCTGTATTCGTCAAAGGCAACGCAGTAGGTGAGCTTATGTTTTACGGAAAAGGTGCAGGCCCATTGCCTACAGGAAGTGCTGTTTTGGGCGATGTGATAGATATAGTCAAAACAGCCATAAAATAAAGCTGAAATATAAATAAATATAAATCCGATATAAGTCAATCAACAGGAGGGATCAGATGACTTTATTCAATGAATGGAAAGAACTTATAGAAAATCAGACGGAAGACACTTTCCCTGAATTCTGGAAGGAGTACAGTGATGCCGAAACCAGGATATACAGCGATATACTTGACAGACCACAGGAAAAATTAAGCGGCACTCTCGGAGAACTGGCATCCAGATATGAAGTACGGCCTGTCATATTTATGGGATTTTTGGACGGCATAGATACCAGCCTGAAAAAAAGCAATGATTTTGAGAATTATGATGAAACTTCCCAGGTGGAAATAGAGATAGAACCTGAAACGCTTTTCTATAATATGCTGGCTGCAGGTGCCGATTATCTGTACGGACTTCCTCAGTGGGAAGAAATACTTGGAAAAGAAAAGATGACAGAGCTTGCAAAAAAATACAAAAAATCGAAAACAGTTGTCAAAGGTAAAAAAATCGGCCGCAATGAACCATGTCCATGTGGAAGCGGCAAAAAATACAAGCACTGCTGCGGTAAAAACTGATCTTTATATATGACATACCGGGAGGCGAAATTTCGCCTCCCGGTATTTTATGTTTCATATTCCTTCTTTTCGGCATATATCATTTATAACACATCTTATACATGCCGGTTTTCTTGCAGTGCAGCAGTTCCTTCCATGGAATATAAGACTGTGATGAGCCTCGGTCCATCTGTCCTTAGGCAGGATTTCCATCAAAGCAATCTCAGTTTTAAACACATCCTTTTCTTTGACCAGTCCTATCCTGTTAGAGACTCTGAACACATGTGTATCTACTGCTATCCTCTGCTGCCCGAATCCGACAGACAGCACCACATTTGCAGTTTTACGCCCCACTCCCGGCAATTCTATAAGCGCATCATATTCATCAGGAACCTTCCCGTTATACCTTTCCGTCAGCTCTCTTGCAAGTGCTATGATATTTTTTGATTTTGTCCTGTACATCCCTATAGTTTTTATTATATCTATCACATCTTCCTGTTCAGCAGATGCCAGAGCTGCAGGTGCCGGATATTTTTCAAACAGTTCCTTCGTCACTTTATTTACGCTCTTGTCTGTAGTCTGAGCTGACAGCACTACAGCGATCAACAGCTGATATACATCCTTATGTATCAGAGCACATCCTGCATCAGGATACTCTTTCTTCAATGCATCAAGTATTCTGTTTATCTGTTTCTTTGAAAATGCCATGTCTCCTCCTTCATCCCGTATGTTCCATATAATGTGTCCGATCCCATTCCGATATATCCAATATTATATATCTCTGTACACGTTTTTCAACTGCAAAATGTTTTCTTTAGCAAGTATGTTTTTACATAAGTCATTTTTTAATTTTTCAGAAAATAATATTAAAAAACCTAAAAAAACTAGTTACATTTTTGTCTGTTTATGGTATGATTACGGTGTAATGATTTATATTCTAATACTTAATGTTATGGAGGTGTTTTATGTCAACGTACACACAAGTTGAAAAGGGCGGTCTGTTCGAACTTACAGATGCGGCCCGTGCAGAGCTGATATCCTCTAAATATTATAATGAGGATCTCGCTCCAACATCAGTTTCACAAAGGACGTGGACTACATACAACATTACTATGTTGTGGGTAGGAATGTCAATCTGTGTGCCATCTTTATCACTTGCTACAGGCCTTGTAAGCCAGGGGGTTTCACCATGGCTGTCGGTTCTTAACGTAGCACTTGGTAATATCATCATCCTTATACCTATACAGCTCAACTCTCAGATCGGCTGTAAATATGGTATACCGTTTCCTGGTTTCGCAAGAATGACATTCGGAAACATAGGCGCACATATCCCTGCTTTATCAAGAGCTATAACAGCCTGCGGCTGGACAGCTATACAGGCATGGGTAGGCGGCGGTGCAGTGGCTGCCATCATAGGCTGCTTTGCTCCTAAATTTTCTGATCCTTCATGGACTATCAACCTTCCTTCATGGGGTGGTATGCAGACAACTTCAGCAGGAACATTCATCGGATATGTCGTATTCATAATATTCGTTGCCTGGGTTGCTTACAATGGTGTTGACAGGATCAAATGGGTACAGAATATAGGCGGACCTATCCTCATCGCTCTGATGATCGCTCTTATGTTCTGGTCCATCTACATCGGACACGATGCAGGATACACATTTGGAGAGGTTATGGGACAGCCTAACAATCCTGAACTTCTTGCCGCATCAGGACCTAACTTTGCAACTATATATCTTATCGGACTTATGGGTAACATCGCATTCTGGGCTACAATGGCTCTCAACATTCCTGACTTTTCAAGATATGCAAAATCTCAGAAAGCTCAGTTCAGAGGACAGCTCTACGGAATGCCTGTACCTATGGCATTCTGTGCATTCGTAGGTGCACTTTATGCTCAGTCAGCACAGCTCTACAACAACGCAAACGGACTGACAGAAGGTCATGCTGGATATTACAACCCGTTCGATGTTGTAACAGTTCTTTATAACATCGAAAGCAAAATAATCGTATTCATCGCTGCTATCGGTGTAATAATGGCTACCATAACTACATGCGTAGCTGCAAACGTAGTTGCTCCGGCAAACGGATTCTCAAATCTGTCACCTAAGAAGATCTCCTACAAAAAAGGTGTACTTATCGCAGTATTTATTGCCTTCTTCATCCTGCAGGCATGGTGGATATACGGTTCCGGCGGCGCATTCTTCACTTGGATGAACGCTTACGGTACTATACTTGCTCCTCTGGCGGCTATACTCATGGCAGACTACTTTATCTGCAAGCACAGAAGAGTTGATATCATGGCTCTGTTCCTCGGAAAAGACGGAAGATACAACTACACAAACGGTATCAACTGGGCAGCTATAATTGCATGGGTACTCGCATTCGTATTCCCGTTCTTCACTTACTTCGGAGTTCAGGGAAGCTTCTGGACATTTATCAATTCCATCAACTATATATGGTCATTCGTTATAGGATTCGTAGTATATCTGCTCCTTATGAAGACCAGCCTGGCCGGAAATTCATATGTAACTGAAGAAGAACACGAAAACTTCACTCAGAGAGCATAATAAAGCATTAATAAAGTATTTACAAACTTTATATAAAACTGTGGAAGCCTTTGAGAAACAAAGGCTTCTACTTTTACCACTTTTCTAAAAAGGAGGACAAAAGTTATGGATTTATTAATCAAAGGCGGCACAGTCGTAACTGCCACTTCCAGTTTTAAAGCTGACGTTGCAGTTAAAAACGGTAAAATCACTGCTATAGGTGCTAACCTCAAGCCTGAAAAGAAGACAGAAGTCGTTGATGCCAAAGGTAAATTAGTACTTCCTGGCGCTATCGACGGTCATACTCATCTTGCAATGCCTTTTGGCGGAACTATTGCTACAGATGACTATTTTACAGGAACAAGAGCAGCTGCATGCGGTGGTACAACTACAGTATTTGACTTCGTTCTTCAGGGTGTAGGAGAAACAATGGATGCAGCTCTTGAAAGAAGAGATGCAATTTGTAAGGCTGACGGACCTGCAGTCGACTATTCATACCATATCGGTGTAGGCGATGTTACAACTCCTGAAATGCTCGCCTCAATGGATGAATGCGTTAAGAGAGGTGTTACTTCCTTCAAAGTATTCATGGTTTATGACTTTGGTGTAGACGATGGACAATTCTTCGAAACTTTACAGCATGCCGCTAAAATCGGTGCTCTGGTAGGTGTTCATGCTGAAAACAGAGACGTAAACAACTGCCTCATCAAACAATATCTGGCAGAAGGAAAAACCGATGCCTGGTATCACTATATGTCAAAGAATGAAGCTGTTGCCGGAGAAGCTGATGTAAGGGCTATCAACCTTGCAAAAATGGCCGGCACTTCTCTCTACATCGTTCACCTTGACAACAAGCAGGGCGTAGACGCTGTTGCTCAGGCAAGAGAAGAAGGATACCCTATCTTCGCAGAAACTTGTCCTCAGTATCTGGCATTCACAAAAGAAGTTTACAAGAACGGCATACCTGAACTGGGACTTAGAGCTCGAGACTTCGTATGCTCACCTCCTATGAAGGGAAAAGAATCTATGGATGCTCTGTGGAATGGAATCAAGAATGGTACTGTATCAACACTTGCTACAGACCACTGCCCGTTCCTGAAGTCGGAAAAAGACTGGGGAATCACAAAGAAAGACGGTACCCCTGGAGACTTCACAACTATTCCTAACGGATGTGCCGGTATCGAAAACATGTATCCTTACATTCTTTCAGAAGCCAACAAGGGAAGAATCTCTTTCGAAAAGGCTGTTGCGATATCTGCAACCAATCCAGCCAGACTCTTCGGCATTGACTACTGCAAGGGTGCTATCGAGGTTGGTCTTGATGCCGATATCGTTATCTATGATCCTAAGAAAGAATTCGTTGTTAAGAATGCCGAAAACCAGCATGGTGCTCTTGACCATACTATCTGGGAAGAATCCAAGTTCAAAGGTTATCCTGTTGCAACTTATTCAAGAGGTAAGCTGGTATTTGACGGTAAAGACTATGTCGGAGAAAGTGGAGACGGACAGTTCGTTAAATGCCGCAAAGTTAAATTTAAATCACCTGAATTCTAAAATGAAGTCAGTTAAAAGTTCAAAAAGAAAAGGCACTGCTGTTCGCAGTGCTTTTTCTTTTATCAAATACATTACTGCTCATCACAACGTTAATGAAGGTGCATTGTACACTCTTGATGCCATTTCACTGTCAAGCATGTAAAGTCCCTTGCTATCACTTCCGAAAAGCTGAAATTTTTTCACCATATCATCAGCAGTATCCTCTTCCTCAGCCTGTTCCTTTACAAACCAGTCTAGAAACTGCATAGTACGAAAATCCTTTTCCTCATATGCCTGAGCATATATATTATGTATCAAACCTGTAACATATTTTTCATGTTTCAGCCCTTCCTCAAGAGGATCTATGAACTTTTCAAATTTAATGTCAGGTTTTGCAATAGCCTCAAGAACTACTGGTTCTCCGTTCTGCTGCAGATAATCCATAAACAGCAGAGCGTGATCTCTTTCTTCCTGAGCCTGTATCTTATACCAGTTATAAAATCCGTTCAGTCCCTCAGACTTATAATAATTAGCCATGTCCAGATACAGATATGCCGAGTAGAACTCCTTATTTACCTGATCGTTCAATAATTCAACGGTTTTCTTAGATAACATTGCAATACCTCCTTGCTTTTATTTTTATTATATATGCTTTATAACTGTATTATAACATCCTGCATCACAGAAAGTCCATCTCTTATTTTACTAAAATCGTCCATTAAAACTCTTTTTTATCGTATATCATTTCTGATATCTTAAGTGATATGATACTGAACAATGCTGCAGCTGCCAGCATGATCACGGCTGCCGTCCACTGATTCAGATATATGTTCCTTATATCGAACCTCTCGCCAAATCCTGATCCCGCAGCTCCTGCTGCCGCAACAACAGCTGCAATAACGGTCAGAAAAACGAACCTTCCCTTTTCTACTCCAAATCTAAAAGCTATAGGGATCATCACAGAAGACAGCATCAACCCTATGGCCGACATCATTACCGTATAAAATACGCATTCCACAGCTTCACCTCCTATAACAATGCCTCCTGTAAATGCTAATACCGCAGATATAATCAGAATGATAACCATCAAAATATATCTTGATAGAACCATCTGTTTTCTGGAAACCGGAGCCGTAAGCACAAAGCAATCCCAGCCACTGCTGTCATCATATGCTATAGCCGTCATCGGTATCATCGTTACAAACATCAGCATGATCCCGCAGAAAAATTCAGGGCCGCTGCTCATAAATCCTATAACGAACCATAATATCATTATAATTATATATACTTTTAACTGCTGCCGTATATAAATAAAATCTTTTATGATCAAGCCCTTCATCATCATTTCTCCTTTATCATCATTACCATTATATCCTCGATAGACGCCTTGTCTGTTATAAGGCCGGGATTCACTTTCTGCCTTTCAACGAGGAGTTCAGCGCCAAGATCCGTAGTTCTTGCTGCAATTATGGCAGAACTGTCTATACTTTCTATATTTTCACGGGAACACCTGACTATGCCATAGCTGTCCTCAAGCACGTCCTTTTCCCTGCTGAACACTATTTTCCCCTCATGTATAAAGGTTATATAATCACAGATCTTTTCAAGGTCGCTTAGTATATGAGATGAAATAAAGACGCTGTGCTCCTCATCCTGTATGAAATCTCTTAGTATATCCAGAAGCTGGTCTCGGGCTATCGGATCAAGTCCCGATGTGGCTTCATCCATTATCAGCAGACGGCTGTCATGTGACATGGCTACCGCTATCGAAAGCTTCATCTGCATCCCTTTTGAAAACGTTTTAACTTTTTTACCGTCAGTAAGTTCAAATTGTTTTATATAATCAAAAAAACGTCTGCTGTCCCATGTATCATATATATTCCTCATTATGCGATCTATATCTGATATGCTTGCTTCACCGGGAAACCCAAACCTGTCCATCACCACACCTATATGTTCCCTGTATCTCATTTTAGCACATGAAACATTCTCCCCAAATATCCGCATAATTCCACTGTCAGCTTTTATAAGCCCTATGAGGGCTTTGATAGTCGTAGTTTTACCAGCTCCGTTTTCCCCTATAAATCCCATTATATATCCGGAGGGTAATGTTATATCTATGTTCTCAAGTTCAAAACCGCTATATTTTTTACAAAGCCCCTGTATATCAATGGCATTATTCATATTTATTTTCCTCCCATATCAACGATATCATCTTACTGAGATCTTCTTCCGAGATCCCACATATCGATGACAGACGTACAGCCTCTTCAATATACCCTTTTATGCGTTTCAGATATTCATTCCTTACCTTTTCCGCATTGTTTTCCGATACAAAGCTCCCGCGTCCTGTCATAGTAACTATGAATCCGTCCCTTTCCAGTTCTTCATATGCACGCTTTGTAGTTATGACACTTATTCTCAATTCTTTGGCAAGCAGTCTCATAGATGGAAGAGCATCCCCTGGCTTCAGTCTGCCTGTCATTATCTTTTCTTTTATCTGGCTGCTTATCTGTTCATATATCGGTGTATCTCCCGAATTGCTGATTATGATATTCAACTGGATTCCTCCGTCTTATATTGTATATATTAATTATATACAATATTTACATTTTGTCAATATTACAATAAAAAAAGTGGGCTCAAACCCACTTTATATCTGCTTTCTTGAAACGCTGCGGTATATGCAGATAATTTTCATCTTCCGGATAGCCCAGCATAAATGCGCCATAAAAGCTGTGATCCGGCGGCAATCCCGATAAAAGCGCTCTTATCTCAGGGATCGCATTGCACATGCGTTTAAGATATCCTGCCCAGCATGTGCCTACCCCCTTTGCCTGAAGATACAGATCTGCTGTAGTCATTGCAATGGCCGTATCTGTTTCAGGAGAAATGGCCTTATCGCTGGCATACGCCAGCAGCAGCGATGTTGCGGTGCCCATTACCACATTGTTGCCGACTTCCATTTCAGATGCTATTTCGGGAGATACTCCGGTTTTTTTAACATAGTCAAGTATCAGCTCCATCATCCTATCCATTATTTCCTGTGATTCCACTATTATCCATTTTGTCGGGTGCTGATTCTTGGCACTAGGTGCCCAGTCCGCAAGAGTAAGCGCTTCTTCTATTATCCTCCTTGGCACCTGTTCTTCGCTGAAATGCCTGTATGATCTTCTCATGAGTATATGGTTCTTCAGATCTTTCACAAAATCCTCGCCCACTACAGGCATATCATCATCAAGTATCGTCGGTTTTCCTTCATACGTTATAGCGTCAGTAGGGCAGGCAGCCCCGCAATGCATGCAGTTTATGCACATTTTACCTTTTATTGCCTGCGGTCCGCCTTCAGACTCTTCGAGCACCG
>CALCKF010000046.1 GCA_937966095.1 uncultured Eubacterium sp. | reverse complement strand
TTTCAGAGCAGTGCTCCCTTATATAATGATAGGTATAATAGTATATCTTGTAATAACTATAAATGTTCTGAAACGCGCATGGAAAAAGCTGGATGCGGATATTAATGATGAAAATGTGACCAGCTTTGCAAAGATGCTGAACATAACCTTTGATGTAAAGAGGATGCTCGGACCCGGAAATCTCATGGATCTATATTCAAAAGTCAATAATTCCACCAGGGCATCTCTCAGGGCAAAGGAACTTTTATACGAGGCTCTGAGGCGTAAAAGGCTTGATGTTCCTCCACCTGGAAAGGGAAATGATATGGGTATAGTAAGCAGATCGGACAGAAGTGATGCGGAGATAAAAGCTGCAAGGATCGCGGCTGCTGCGCAGGCAAAGAAACGAAAACGTAAAAACAGATGAAAAGGTTAAGGATATATGGGAATCGTTAAAAAAAACGTAAAAACAGCAGGCGTCAACAAAAGGAAGATCGTGATAATAGTGCTTCTTTTGATAGGATTTGGCGCTCTGGAATTTCCCGGTATACTTTTTGTGATGGATAAAGTGTATCCGTTTATTTTCGGTCTGCCGTTTTTATACGGATATGTCCTTTGCGGATGGATATATATGTGTATCATACTGTTTTACGCATACAGGACAAGATGGGGAAAGGTACCGTTTTTCAGGCGGAAATGAAGAAGAAGTGTATAACAGACAGCGGCTGACATGACAGTCAGCCGCTTTATCTTTTTATTTGCTGCCAAGCGGCTGGTTAAATTTGTAGCCTACACCGCGAACGCTTATTATATAATGAGGATCGTTGGGATTTTTTTCAAGTTTTTTCCTGAGCGTGCTTATGTATACCATGACGGTCTTTGAATCATTTTCCATGCAGTTTGTCTTCCAGACTGATTCAAAGATCTGCGATGCCGGAAAGACCTTTCGCGGATGCTGCACAAGCAGCTTCAGTATTTCGAACTCTTTTGATGTAAGGTTCACTTCATGTCCTTCCACGAAGCATTCATGTGTCTCAAAATCTATCATAAGGCCATCAAGCTCATATGTTGTGGCTTCCGTATGAAGATCTCTGCGTGTCAGGGAGTTCTGTCTTCTGAGATGGGCTTTTATACGCGCTATGAGTTCCCCTGCCATGAAGGGTTTTGTCATATAGTCGTCACCACCTGCAGACAGTGCTATTATCTTATCGATTTCCTGTGTTTTGCAGCTCAAAAAAATTATCGGAGCATTGGAATGTTTTCTTATTTCCAGTGAAAGAACAGACCCTTCAGTATCGGGAAGCATCACATCAAGGATTATAAGGTCCGGATTCTCTTTTTTTAGCAGTGCCATGGCTTCGGCTCCGTTGTAAGCCGGCAGAGGTATGAACTGCTCCTTTGAAAGATATGAACATACAAGCTTGTTTATCGCAAGTTCATCGTCTACCACTAATATTTTTTCCTTTGACATTATTCATCCTCCTTAAATAACGGAATATAGAAAGTAAATGTACTGCCTTCTCCGTATACACTTTCTGCGTATATCTCACCCTGATGTGCTGTGATTATCTCCTTGCAGATTGTGAGCCCCAGCCCCCGGCCCTCTATGTTGTCAAGACCGGTATCGTTTCGGGAGACGCGATAGAATCTGTCAAATATATGAGATATGTGTCTGTCACTTATTCCTATGCCGCTGTCTTTGACGGAAACTATAAAGTTTTCATTATTATTGTCGATCTCGAATAAAAAGATCATATTCTTATTTGACCCGGAATACTTTATCGAATTGGTCACGAGATTGTTGAACACCTGCTTTATCCTGTCTATATCTATTATTATCCAGTGTTTTTTCAATTCATCCATATCACAGCGGACGTCCACAGAGAATCCTGATGATCTGGCATCGTTAAGGTTGCCGTCCAGCATGTATTCCACCGAATCCGCCGCAGTGTATGCACTGAAATCAAATGTAAACTGATTAGTTTCAAGTTTTGTAAGCTGATCCAGGTCATCTATGAGCTTTTTCAGGGTGAGCGTCTTGTTGGTGATGATATCCATGGCTTCTTTTCTTTCCTGAGGACTGTCCATGACCCCATCGTTTATTGCAGCCAGATATCCTGCTATCGATGTTATAGGAGTGCGGAGTTCATGTGATATGTATGAGAGAAGCATATTCCTGCTTCTTGTGGAGTTGAGCTGCTCCATTTCTGCGGTTTTAAGCTTAGTTACATCACGCAATGTTATCTGGACCGCTTCCGGATTGCCATATTTATCATATATTGGAGTGCATTTGAATTCTCCCCAGAATTTTTCTCCGTCCTTTTTTGAAAGTTCCATCGTATGAGGTTCACTGCTGCTTTGGGCATGCTGGAATATCTCATCTATCTCATCTATCTGATTTCCGGTAACCATATTGAGATAGAATTTTGGATCGCTGTAGAATGAAGTCACAGGAAAACCTGTGAGATCTTCTATTGATGGCGATATATATCTGAAAGATCTATGAGGCATAAGTGTATAATATATTATCGCATCTCTGGAGTTTTCAACTACTGTTTTGTAAAGATTGTCCACAAGAATGCGGTTGCTTCTGGTATACACTATATATATCGTTAGTGTACAGAAGTTCACTATGTTTGAAAGCATCAATTCTATTATATACAGATTGTAATCCAAATCTATGAATATTTCAATGATTGATAAAATGGATTTCCCTATTCCCCACGTAAGGAACACTATGATGGATATCGCCTTTTCTTTTTGTGAAACGTTCCATTTTTTAAATATATTAAAGCATATGAACAGAGTTATTATTATCTGATATATAGATATTGGAAGATAAAATGACAGAAGGTCAAAATTATAAAGGATGCATATGAATGCCAGCAGCACCATATATAGAGAGAATCTGTACCAGTATGTAGGTGTTTTTATGTGTATGAATGAATAGGTGCCGAACAGCAGCAGGAGAAGATTGAACATGTCAATGACTTTACGCAGTTCCAGAAAAAGCGGGGCAGGTTCTGAAAAATACAGCAGCAGGCAAAGAAGACTGCATGAATATGCTACCCATGAAAATCCCCAGAACTGCATGAAACGTTCCTGTCTTCTTGAAAACAGGAAAAAGTAAAAAATAGACAATGTAAAAGTAAGTATTGCCAGTATAAGCATCCAGGTAAAATCCATAATCATTCCTCCGATATGTTTATTATAACGGAAAAATATGATAGAATAAAGCGAAATAAAGGTATGGGATGTTTTGAAGATGAGGTTGCTATGATAAATGATGCAGTGATCCTGCTGATGATATGTGGCTTTGCATTTATACCTCTTCTGATGGGTGAATATGCAAGGAACAGATCGGTGCTGACAACAGAAGACTTTATACTTCAGGGAAGAAAACTGAAAACGTTTCCCATGTACGCAACTGTTTTCTCCACATGGATGAGCATATTTGCCTTTATGGGGGCTATAGCGTATTTTTATGAAGAAGGGCCTATATATATGACTACAGTAGGATGGGATGCTCTTTTTGCTGTATTGTTCGTTGCTGTAGGCAGAAGGATATGGTATTACGGAAAATCACACAACTATATGACACCTGCCGATTTTTTTGATGATATATATGATTCAAGAGCCCTGACTGCCATTGTCACAGTGATCATGATAATATGCACTATGATATATCTGCAGGTGCAGACGGTAGGAGGTCTTCTGGTAATGAGGATGGCAACAGGAGGGACGATCTCCTGGTATGTAGGCGGTATAATTTTCTTTTCCATCCTTGTCATATATCTGTGGGCAGG
Organism: uncultured Eubacterium sp.; assembly: GCA_937966095.1. GTDB lineage: Bacteria > Bacillota > Clostridia > Peptostreptococcales > Anaerovoracaceae > Lentihominibacter. Next base: position 1,144 of record CALCKF010000046.1, on the reverse strand, counting down.
GGGACTCAGAGCAGTTGCTCTTACAGATATATTTTACGGTGTGCTCATAGTTACAGCTATTCTTGGTTCAGGTATATTTCTTATGAAGATCGCGGGAGGCCCCCAGACTGTATTCGATGAGATAATAGCCAGAGATCCTCTGAATGTATCTATGGATTTTGAAGACGGGGGGAAGAGGCCTGCAATGTGGATATCTCTGTTTGTTATAGTTCCGGTAGGTGCGTTTATGGGACCTCAGATGTGGATAAGGAATTATGCTGCGGCTTCTGAAAAAAATTTTGATATCATTCCTCTGTTGATATGTATTTCTTCGATAATATGTCTGGGGACACTGTTTGCCGGCAGTGCCGGAATGGTGCTGGCGGAAAATTATCACAGCCCTGATGTAGTACTTGTGGAGCTGATGCAGAAGTATGCCAATCCTTTCTTTTATGCATTTATAATAGTAGGCATCTATGCAACGATTTTTTCTACTGCCAATTCTCAGATACATGCTCTGTCTGCCATATATACGATAGATATACATAAAAGATATATAAACAGAAAGACTCCTGACAGAAAGCTTGCCTCAGTGGCCAAGGCCGGGGTGCTGTTCGTGTCGGTCATATCCTATGTATTGATACTGATAATACCGCAGACAATATTTGATCTGGCGGTCACCGCTTTAGGAGGTACTGCACAGATATTCATACCTGTTCTGGGAGCACTGTTCTGGAAAAAATCTACAGCAAAGGCAGCCATAGCGGGGATTTTGGGAGGAGAGATATTTTTTGTCATCATAATAATACTCGAAGGTGCGGAAACCAGTATATGTGCTCTTGCCAGCCTTTTTCTAAATCTTTTTCTTTTTATTATCGTATCTTTGTCTGACAAGCCTAGGATAAGTGTGTATAAAAAAATCGAAAGCTACAGGAGAGAGTATTCCAGACGTGATTGTTAAAAAAACATAAAGAGAACATTAAAATAACTTTAGAACCATATAAAATCAGCCCTGATTCCTGTCAAATTTGTCTGAATATTTGTTACAATAGCCTCGGAGTTATAGTAATTTATTATTTAGAAGGAGGAAAGGTTTATGATCATAGGAATGCCGATTACTACATTCTTAGCAATTCTAATCTGGCCATTCGTCTGGATCACCGCT
>CALCKF010000045.1 GCA_937966095.1 uncultured Eubacterium sp. | reverse complement strand
GCCAGTACCGTTCCCGCACCTATATGGCAGTTTCTCCCCACCGTTGCTCTTCCGCCTAGTACAGCACCCATATCTATCATCGTTCCCTCACCGATAACAGCGCCTATATTGATCACAGCGCCCATCATTATCACTGCATTGTCACCGATCTCGACTCTATCCCTTATCAGTGCACCCGGCTCTATCCTTGCTTTGATATCTTTCATATCAAGAAGAGGTATCGCGGAATTCCTGCAGTCATTCTCTATCACATAATCATCTATATCATCCTTGTTTTCTTCCAGTATTTTTTTTATATCTTTCCAGTCTCCGAATACTATTTTATCACCGCATCCGAAAACCCGGCATCCGTCAAAATCAACGGTATTCTTTTCCTTTACATATACTTTTACAGGAGTCTTCTTCTCCGAATTTCCTATGAATTCTATTATTTCTCTTGCTTCCATCTTTAGTACACCGTCCTCCCAGCTCATCTGATCTTAGCCGAACAAAACATCCTCCATGCTGTAAAGCCCCGGGGCTGCAGTCTCGGTAAATAAAGCGGCCTTCAGAGCTCCCGCCGCAAATATCTTCTTGGATCCTGCAGTATGCTTTATCTCAAGTATCTCATCTTCTCCTGCATATATAACTGTATGTTCCCCGGCAATAGTGCCCCCTCTGACAGCATGAACGCCTATTTCCCTTGCTCGCTTACGATTTCCTTCTCTTCCGAATACATGATTGTATTTTCCTTCTTCATCTGCAGCGGCAAGAAGCATCTTTGCAGTGCCGCTTGGGGCATCAAGTTTTTTATTATGATGCTTTTCTATTATCTCTATATCAAAAGTATCCTCGAGAATAGGAGTTATCTCAGAGATCACACGTTTCATCACATTTATTCCCAGAGAATAGTTTGCCGAAAAAACCACCGGGACAGCTTCTGCCAGAGTTTCTATCTCATGTACCTGATCGTCATCATATCCCGTTGTTGCTATAACTGCCGGGCATCCTTTACGCATGCAGAACTCAGTCAGCATACCCAGATTTGCAGGGTTGCTGAAATCTATTATCACATCTACATTTTCAAGATCATCAGGACTCTGCCCTTCCATAGGTTCAATGACTCCAGCCAGTCGAAACCCTTCTTTTTCCTCCGTCATATCGGCAAGAACCTTTCCCATGGCTCCGCCGCCTAAAACAGCTACATTCATATTTTCCCCCCTCATTTGATGCTTATATGAGATCCAGCTTCTCCATCTCACTTCTCAGCACAGCCTTAGTATCATCAGCCATAGGACAAAGCGGAAGCCTATATCCTCCGACATTCAGTCCAACCATATTCATGGCCTCCTTTATAGGGATCGGATTCGTCTCAATAAACAGCGCATTGATGAAATCCAGATATTTAATCTGCATATCTCTTGCTTTCTTAACATCCCCATTGAGGTATGCCATGGCCATATCATGT
>CALCKF010000044.1 GCA_937966095.1 uncultured Eubacterium sp. | reverse complement strand
CCGGCCCGACAGGTCCGACAGGAGCAACAGGAGAGACCGGCCCGACAGGTCCGACCGGCCCGACAGGAGAGACAGGTCCGACGGGACCTACAGGTCCAACAGGTCCTACGGGAGGAACGCTGCTTACACGAGCTTCAGCAGTACCTGATCTTTCTTCTGATGCCACGCTTTCAGATGTTATAAACACAGTCAATCAATTGCTGGCAAGTCTGAGAGGGGCAGATGTTCTTAATAATTAGAAATATATAGTATATAACAATGCAGAAATACGTAAAGATGCTGATCCGTAAAGGGTCGGCATCTTTATTATTATCAAGCAGCATCTGTATGATTCCTTTTGTGATGAAATCACTGTAAACGATGATATATGACATTATAATACTTCCATAAAGTCAAGGAGGTGTTATTTAATGTCAGGCAGGAAAGCAAAGATTGATATAAAGGGCTGTGTCGCATGCGGATGTTGTGCAAAGATATGTCCGGTCACAGCTATTGAGATATATAAAGGAAGATATGCTGAGATTGACGGCTCGTCATGCGTAGGATGCGGAAAGTGTGCCTTGGAATGCCCTGCAGGTGTGATAGATATTATATACGGAGGTATCAAAATATGAATAAAAAACGTAAATGGTATGATTATATGTGGATCGCATCACTTGTATATCTTATAATGGGATTTTTTAATATAATGTTTGCGTGGGCGGGACTCTTATGTTTTTTTATACCGCTTATCATATCTGTGGCTGCAGGCACAAAAGGCTACTGCAACAGTTATTGCGGCCGCGGGCAGCTTTTCGGAATACTGGGGGGAAGGCTCGGATTGTCTGTGCGTAAAGATATGCCTAAGTGGATGGTATCCAAATGGTTCAGGTATATATTTCTCGTGTTTTTCATGGCCATGTTCGCTATTATGATATGGAATACTTTCCTGGTATTTTCCGGAGGGAAGAGCCTGTCTCAGGCAGTCACTCTTATGTGGAGCTTTAAAGTGCCATGGCACTGGGCATATCACGGTACACTTTTTCATCAGGGAGTAGCTCAGTTTGCCTTTGGATTTTACGGTATAATGGTGACATCGACTATACTGGGAATGCTGACAATGGTGATTTTCAAGCCTCGAAGCTGGTGTGTATACTGCCCTATGGGAACTATGACGCAGCTTATATGCAAAGCAAAAGGAGGCCTATAAATTTCATGGCACCTATTTATTCAGGACATGCTGGACACAGACAGCTGCAATATAGAGAATGAACAGATCGTAGTTTTTTCTGAGATCATATCCTGTTTTACGCATTATTTTCTGTATTTTATACTGTATAGTGTTCTTATGAGCAAAATATTTTTCGGATAATGCAGTCAAAGAACCGTCGGCGTTGAAAAATGAGATGATAAAATCGCATAGTTCAGGTATCTCATCTTCCCGACACTTTTCAAAAACCGTTTTTTTCAGATTCTCTCTGTGCATTTTAGGAAGCTGCTCTATGACGTAATCCAGCATTATATTGTTAAAAAGATATAGACCGGTCTCATCAGGCTTGCATTCAAAATAAGATAGAATGTTGCTGGCCTCATTATATGACCGGTAAATATTCATATAATCCTCGTAGTCGTTTCCTATCGTGCAGAAAATCGATATACGGGGATTTTTGTTCAGCTTGGCAGATGCGTTTTCGATTGTTTTATATAATGTCATATAATCAGTACATGCGATGATTATGAAAACGCTGCCGTTATACATGATATGCACATTGCTTGATGATATTTCATTTATGATCTCTCGTGTGACACGGCTCAAGATGATTCTTGAAGATTCCTCTGCTGAAAATATATCCGGCATTGCAGTGTTTTTTATTATGGCTACCGTAAATTTGCCTGATATGCTGATACCACTGCGTTTCATCCTGTCTTCAAGATCATATTGGAGATTTTTGAAGTTGCCATGTACAAGATCGTTTATAAGCATGTTCTTTTCCTGTTCACTGCCAAACTGTTCAGACCTTTTGAAGGATTCGTACAAGATCATTTCTGTCATTTTTTTCAGTATAAGACCATATTTCATCGTCTGATCGGGATCACCGGTAATACCTATCACACCCACGATTTCTGAATTGAGATGAATCGGCAGATTTGTCCCTTTTTTACATCCTTTATACTGATCATCACTGGTAACGACAAGCTGTTCCATATTATCGTTTATCAGGAGTCGTGCGCCTTCGTGGATAGTGCTGATACGGTCTTTGTCGGTGCTTGCCAATATAAGACCGGTCTCATTCATTATATTTATATCTTCCTCGATGACGGTGCATATTTCATCCAGTATTTTTTTTGCGATCTGATATGTCAGGTGCATTTCCTGTTGTCCTTTCTTTTAATGACAGTTTGATAATTATATTGTCTTGTATAACATATTGTACATTAATTAATTGGTATTGTGAACATATAATTTATAAGATTATTATGATATATTTATTTAAAAGGATACTTGGAAAAAATGATTTTAATTAGTCAGAAAGGAGAAGTTTATGGCAGCGAGATCTTGTTCCTCCTTTGTCATCATGGGTTCTGAGACAAAATCGGGAAATCTTATTTATGCTAAAAACAGTGACAGGCCTTTTAATGAAGCTCAGCCTCTGATCTACTATCCGGCAGCTGATCATGCAAAAGGCTCATATACAGAATGTTCATTTATAAAAATACCGCAGGTAGAGCATACATATGCCTGCATAGGTTCAAAGCCTCATTTTTTCTGGGGGTTTGAACATGGTGTCAACGAGCATGGCCTTGTGATAGGAAATGAACAGGTTTCAGGAAGAGAGACACCTGAGAGAAGGTGGGGCCTCATCGGGATGGATATCCTTAGACTTGCTCTGGAAAGGGCGAAGACAGCCAGAGAAGCAATAGAAGTTATAGACGGACTTCTGTCTGAAATAGGTACAGGAGGTGCACCTGGACACAGGATAGCTCCATTCAACAGTAATTTTATAATTTCAGATCCTAATGAATCATATATGTTTGAATCACATCAGAGAAAATGGGTAGCTAAAAAGGTTGACAGATACGGATATCTTGGCAACTGCTACAGTATACAGGATGATTATGATCTGATAGCTGACGGCACCGTTGAGGAAGCATGCAGCAAGGGATTCTGGCATCCTGAAGTTCCGTTCAATGCCGCAAAAGCATGGACTGTAGATGAGCTTTTTTATGATGAATCGGAAGGGTTCGTAAGATATGCGAGACTGGGACATCTGCTTTCAAAGAAGGTGGATGCCGGTGAAAAATTTGATGTGAAGGAAGTTATGAACATCCTGAGGGATCATTATGAGGATGTTCCGGAACTTCAGTCCATATACAGTCCGGCTGCCAATAAAGTATGTACTATATGCAGTCATCCGGGAGGTGTTGGTGATGGATGCGCGACAGCGGCCAGCACAGTAACAGTGCTTAAAAAGGATGCTCCGAAGGAATTGAGATATACTTACTGGGGAAGCATGGCACCACCGTGCTGTTCAATATTCAGGCCGTATTACAATATAGATTTTATTCCTGATGATCTGCAGCATGCCCACGCTCTTTACAGACAGGAGGATCAGTGGTGGCAGTTCATTGAGCTTGAGAGATATATAGCGCTGAATTATGAAAAATTCGCACCTAAAGTAAAGGAAGAATTCAGCAGGATGGAGGACGAGTTCATACAGAAGGCCGAATATGTAGAATCGACATATAATGGAGATGTGAACATCCTCAGGGAATTTTCTGCAGAAGCATCAAAGAGGAGCTCTGATAAAGCATTGGAGCTTATTGCAGAAATAAAATCAAAACTTGTCACAAAAGATATAGACAGGATGCTTCTCAGATACTTTACTGAAGCATCAGATGAGTGCGGGATGGATTATGATAAAGGCATAATAAAGTGATAAAAACGCATTTTGCGGGGGTACATGTATGAAAAAATTAGAAGATTACATGAAAGAACAAAATGAGGAACTGTCAGAGCCGAAGAAGGCCAAAGATAAACCGGACAAAAACAGCATGGCATATTTTATGCCGGTAAAAATGGACAGGCAGGAAGCTATAGATGCAAAATTGAAAAATATTCAGGGGAGTTTTTTCGGAAGACCTATCAATAAAATAAAGGTAGGCTCTATGACAGACGTATGGGTTCCATATTCCTATTTTGTTTACAGCTATGAAATCGGAAAAGGAGGCGGTAAGCTAAATACGAGACGTTCGGGCAAGGTTCATATTATATATGATATGAATGAGAAGCATTGTATACAATACGATGAAATAGAAGAAGGCCCTTTGCCGGTTGAAAAAAAAGATACTTCCGCGGGAGAACGGATGATAATAAAAGTTGACAGGGATAAGGAAAAGATGTTTGATATCGTAGAAGATTATATACAGAGACAGATAATGTATAAGACCTTCGCCCGAAAAGCAAAAGTGAAATGTATAAAACATTTTGAATTCTACAGACCGGCAGTAATGCTTGAAGTGTTTTTTAAGGAAAAAAACAGAAACATAAGATTTGCATATCTTGATTCCTATGCTGTTAAAAGTGAGCACATATTAGGAATGAAGTACCGCATCACACATTGATTTTACTAGAATTAAGAAAAGGAGGCGTGGAATATGATCGACATTCCAAGCTTATGGTCCCCTTTGGACTCAGCATTGATAATACTATATTTTGTAGGGATTCTTGCCGTTGGTATTTTTATGAGAAAGAAGGCAAGTACGAGCATGAAGAACTTTTTCATCGCTGGCAGACGACTTACCATACCTATTCTGATCGGTGTAGGAGCTGCCAGCTGGGAGGATTCATGGTCGATCGTAGGAGCAGCAGAATGCGGCACAACCATGGGTGTTTGTATCCTGTTTTTCTATCTGATACCTACAACACTTATAAAGCTCCCGCTTGCATTATGGATAGGCCCTAGGGTAAGAGAAAAATTCCCTGACTGGGTGGTTACATTGCCTGACCTTATGGTTTATCTTTATGATAACAAGACAAAGCTCGTTGTTGCTCTGGGAATGATGCCGCAGATTTTCTATGATTCAGCGCTGCTGACGGCAGGTGGACAGGTCATCTCATATGTTACGGGTCTTAATATGTGGATATGCTTCATAGGACTCGGTATAGTGTGTATAATATATACTTCGTTATCAGGAATGTGGGGACTTGCACTTACAGACATGATACAGTTTGTAATAATGACTGTATCCGCCGGTATATTGACGTTGGGACTTTATAAATATTTTGGAGGCTTCGGACCTATATTTGACCAGGCAGAGGCGATAAACCCTGATCTTGTAACTGTTTTCGGCGGGAATGGTCCTATGGAGGTTGCAGGCTGGCTTGTAAGTGCTGCTGCGCTGTATGCAAATGCACAGTCATATCAGAGGTTCGGTTCTGCACGGGAAGCTGCCGACATAAAGGTGGCATACACGTTTATCGTGCTGTTTGGACAGTTTTTCATGTCTATAAGCGTATTTGCGGGACTGGCTGCATTGGTAAGATTTCCGGAGCTTGCCGCAGAGTCACCGTCACAGGCATTCTGGGCCATAATATTCTCTACGCTGCCAATCGGACTCAGAGGATTGTATGTGGCTTCACTGCTTGCTGCTGTAATGTCTACAGTAAGTGCGGATTATCTTGTATGCGGAGCAGTCGTATCACATGATATAGTCAAAGGATTCATAAACAAGAAGATGACCGACAAGGGTGATCTGCTGGGAACAAGACTTTCTATATGGGCTCTTGGAGTAATAGTTATTTTCTTTACATATTTCTGGGAGGACGGTATACAGAAGGCATGGTATTATGTAGGAGGATTCCAGACAGCAGCATTCATAGTTCCTATGTTGTTTGGCCTTTACTACAAGAGGAGGACTCCTGCAGGAGGTTTCTGGAGTTTGACATTGACCATAATAATGTATCTTGTATGGGAATTCGGCCTTGGATGTCCTATGGATATACCGTCAAGTCTGATATGCTTTGCATTTAATACAGTAGTATATCTTGTTGTCTGCAATCTGACATACAATCGATATGCTAACCGCATAAAAGCGTTGGATGATGAGCAATAAGGGGGTGAAAACATGAGTAAAGAAAGAATGAGTGTTGCAACGAAGAACAAGGTAGGAAATATATCTGCAATAGTTACGGTGATTTTCACACTGTTTTCCGGATGGCTTATATATATCCAGTCAGATAATGCTCTCCCGCTGATCCTGGGAATAGGTGCCCTTATATATGGCCCTCTTTGCTTCATATTCTATCTGATAGAAGTCGCAAAAGGTGTATTCAAGCATGATGATGAAATAGAAGAAAACAATTAACAGTATTTATCGCAACCGTGATCACTCTTGGCTTTTATGGGTGGAGCGGTTGCGATAGTAGTTTACGGGTACATAAGGAGAGTTATATATGAAAGTGATACTTGCGCCGGATTCATTCAAAGGAAGTCTTACGGCTGTAGAAGTTGCGAGGGCGATGAAAAAAGGGATACTGGATGTCGATTCCGATACCATTGTTGAATCTGCTCCGATGGCAGATGGTGGAGAAGGCACTACAGATAATCTTATAGATGTATTCAACGGGAAAAAACAATATCTTAAGGTAACCGGACCCATGGGTGAGCCTGTTACTGCTAAATACGGCATAATAAACGATGATATCTGTGTGGTGGAAGTTGCGGAGTCTTCAGGGATAACATTGATCAGACGTGATCAGCTTAATCCGTTGAAGGCAACAACATATGGATTTGGAGAGCTGATAAAGGATGCTCTTGATAAAGGCTGCAGGACTTTTATCGTGGGACTGGGAGGCAGCGCTACAAATGATGGCGGTGCAGGGATGGCTGCTGCGCTCGGATACAGACTGCTTGATAAAGACGGGATGGATATAGCTTATGGCGGCGGCGCTCTGGGTAAACTGTACAGGATAACGACAGATAATGTTGATCAGCGAATATTCGAGTCGGATTTTATGATAGCATGTGATGTTAAAAATCCTCTGTGCGGAGAGAACGGGGCAAGCTTTGTTTTCGGACCTCAAAAGGGAGCTGACGAGGAAGCAGTCAGGACATTGGATGATAACCTCAGACATTTTGCAGATGTTGTCAGAGATTGCCTGGGAAAAGATATCCTGAATGCCACAGGTGCAGGAGCTGCAGGTGGGATACTCCACGACGATGCCCCCGCCGACGAGCCACATGCTCG
>CALCKF010000043.1 GCA_937966095.1 uncultured Eubacterium sp. | reverse complement strand
CCTTTCAATGATATCATCAACCGTACAATATCTGTAGTCGGATATCACTGCGATAACTCCCTGATGATTTCCTCCCGAAGTCATTTTATCCATGTGTTTCCGGTCGCTGTAGTAAATCGGTATCTTCCGTTCTCTGGCCTTTGCCGCTATTTTTACCGCCGATCCCTCGGATCCCTTCATCAGTGTTATCTTTTCTATTTCTCTGTTGTTTTTCAACGCTTCCAGTACAGCGTTCCTTCCTATTATTATCTCTGCCATCTCACCTTGGCAGACCTTTTTGAGGTCTGCTGTATTTCAAAAATCTATAATACATTCCGTTTTCTTCCTGAAGCGGGCTCTCCCATACGACTTCAAAACCCAAAGCATCAAGATCCGGGAAATATCTGTCTGCATCAAAGTTTTCATATATCCTCGTTACATAAAAACTGTCACAGAGTTCCATGAACTGCCCATATACTTCCGCACCGCCGGACACAAATACTCTGTTTCTGTCATAGCGCTCAAGCTCTTCCAATACCTGTTCCACCGAATTGCATACTATACAGTCTTCTCTCATATAATCCGTATTTCTTGTTAAAACTATGTTCACTCTGTCCGGAAGCGGTTTACCTTCCGGGAACGATTCCAAAGTCTTTCTGCCGACAATCGTTACATTCCCGAGAGTCTTCTGTCTGTAATATCTCAGATCTCCCGGCAAATGCGCAAGGAGGCCTCCGTCTTTCCCGATTCCCCAGTTTCTGTCAACAACTACTATCGCATTCATCCTAAAATCCTCGCTTTCCTTTTATCTGTCTATATAGCTATAGGTATGTTCTTTATCTGCGGATTTTTCTGATAGTCATCAACTCTTATATCATCGACTGTAAAATCATAAAAGTCTCTGATATCAGGATTCAGGCTGAATTTAGGCGCAGGATATTGAGGACGCTGTATAAGCTCCTTTATTATATCCACATGCCTGTCGTATATATGCGCATCAGCTATCACATGAACAAGCTGTCCCGGTTTGAGTCCCGAAACCTGAGCCATCATATATACGAGTACTGAATACTGCACTACGTTCCAGTTGTTGGCTGCAAGTATGTCCTGCGACCTCTGGTTCAATATAGCATTCAGCCTGTCTCCCGTCACATTAAAAGTAACGCTGTATGCGCAAGGTTCAAGCCCCATCTCCATCAGATCATCAAATTTATATATATTCGTCATTATCCTTCTTGAATACGGTGTATTTTTGAGCTGCCAGATCACATTGTCTACCTGATCCATCTCGCCGTGCGGGAATCTGTATTTCACACCCAGCTGATACCCATATGCCTTTCCTATGGAACCTGTTTCATCTGCCCATTCATCCCATATGTGGCTGTTAAGCTGGTTTATGTTATTGGATTTTTTCTGCCATATCCACAGCAATTCATCCACTGCCGATCTTATCGCAGTGGGTCTGAGAGTAAGCGCAGGGAATTCCTCCTGCAGATCATATCTGTTTACTATGCCGAACTGCTTTATCGTGTGAGCCGGCGTACCGTCTTCCCATCTTGCCCTAACAGTCTGCCCTTCGCTTGAAAACCCATTGTCCAGTACCTCTCTGCACATATTCACAAATAGTATATCCGCTTTGCTCATGGTCTTTTCCTCCATACGATCACGATACAGGAATGCAGGTATTCCTGCAAAATCAATGTTACAGGATAAAATATTTTATTATTATACCTATCAACCCCAGAACTATAACTGCGATACATGTCTTTTCCGTAGTATTCAGGTCCCGCAACCCTCTGCTCGTAACCCCTTCTTCTTTCTGTCTTCGTCTGTTTTCTTCATCATATGCTTTATTTGTCCTGTAATAATCCGCCAGCATATCTTTTGTTTTATTTCTTACTTTTCTTTTATTTTTTTTCTCTGCCATATCACTTACCTATGATACCGATCGCTCTTGATAATATATATTTCAATCTGTTTTCATCACCTGACAGGTACAGATAACCTATCAGCGCTTCAAAAGCCGTGGCCCATTTATATGTCACCGGGTCTGAGTTTTTTGCCTTTGTAGTATATTTCCTGTTTCTGGCTCGTTTAACAAGTATCTGTTCATCCTCGGACAGTTCATCAAACAGTTTCTTTATTATCATTGCCTGAGCTGAGGCATTTACAAGCCCGGTAGCCATGTAATGCATTTTTCTGACATTGCCCGGCTCACACATTAATATATGTTCTCTGACCGCCTGCTCGTAGACAGCATCACCCATATATGCCAGTGCTGTTGTATTGAATCTGTTTATAATTTCTGTCTTCATATCACTCTCTGATTATCTGCACCCCCTGAGGTGTATCCTTAAGTATTATACCTTTCTCCTTAAGAAGATCTCTTATCTCGTCAGCTCTTGCAAAATTCTTGGCCTTCCTTGCCTCCTGCCTTTCTTCCACCAGTGCCTTTATATCATCATCTATCTGATCCTCATCATCATTTTGAAGAAGGCCAACTACCGATGACAGTTCCATCAGCGTATCAAGGCTCTTCTGTGCAAATTCCCTGCTGGCGCCATCCCTGACCGCAGTATTTATCGCTGTTATAAGCTCAAAGATAGCAGAGATGGCATCTGCCGTATTGAGATCATCATCCATGGCAGATATGAATTCCTGCCTGTACCTGTCATATCCTGCCAGTTCCTTTTTCTCCTCCTCTGTCATTTTACCGGATCCGGTTGCGATCAGATGCTTCAGGTTTTCTTTGGCATTTTCCATCCTGGTCAATCCCGCCTTTGCCTGTTCCATAAGCTTGTCGCTGAAATTTATAGGATTTCTGTAATGGCCCGAAAGAAGGAAGAATCTTATAACTTCACCGTCGTATTCCTTCAGTATATCTCTTACAGTGAAAAAATTGCCTTTTGATTTTGACATTTTTTCATTGTCAATAGTTATATATCCGTTATGCATCCAGTAATTTGCAAAAGGCACTCCGTTACAGCATTCTGATTGCGCTATTTCGTTTTCGTGGTGAGGGAACTGAAGATCCTGACCGCCGGCATGGATATCTATCGTATCTCCAAGATGCTTCTTGGCCATAGCCGAGCATTCTATATGCCATCCCGGTCTTCCTTTTCCCCACGGGCTGTCCCATGCTATCTCATCAGGTTCTTTCTGTGCTTTCCATAAAGCAAAATCGAGCGGATCATTCTTTATTTCATCCACTGCTATCCTGGCTCCCGATTCAAGATCCTCAATATTCTGCTTCGATAATTTACCGTATCCGTCAAATTTTCTGGTTGAAAAATACACATCTCCATTTACTTCATATGCATATCCCTTATCTACCAGCGTCTTTACGAATTCGATTATTTCCGGGATATGCTGGGATACTCTTGGATGTACATCAGCTTTCTTTATGTTGAGCGCTGCTGCATCCTTAAAATATTCATCGATATACTTTTCACTTATCTCCTGTGCAGTCACGCCCTCTTCTCTGGCCTTATTTATTATCTTATCGTCCACATCAGTAAAATTCTGTACGAATTTCACCTTATATCCCCTATACTCGAGATACTTTCTCAGTGTATCGAACACAACAAAAGGCCTGGCATTCCCTATATGGAAAAAATTATATACGGTAGGCCCGCACACATAGATTTTCACAACGCCATCCTCTATAGTCCTCAATTCTTCCTTTTTTCTGGTAAGAGTATTATAAATCTTCATCTTTACCCTCCGATCTGTCATTATCATGTATATTTTCTTCATATATCTGCACAAAAGTTCCTTCTTCTATCTCTCTGGCTATGCTGGCATACTGACAATCACTGTCACATCGCACATGAGTTTCATCTCCGAATTTTTCTATGAACAGCTCCTCAAGTTCTACCACGCGTCTTCTCAGACATTCCAGTTCTATAGCCACAGGATCCGGCATATCGACCTGATCCAGCTCTTTTGTAGGTTTCCCGTGCCTCCTTACCACCGTTCCCGGTATCCCGACAACTGTACATCCATCAGGGATCTCCTTGAGCACTACCGATCCGGCCCCTATCTTGACATCATCTCCGACCTTGAAAGGGCCCAGAACCTTTGCCCCGCTGCTTATCACTACCCGATTTCCTATTGTCGGATGTCTCTTGCCGATATCTTTACCGGTGCCTCCCAGCGTCACTCCCTGATATATCGTGACATCATCTCCTATTTCTGTAGTCTCCCCTATTATCACAGCCATTCCGTGATCTATAAAGCATCTTCTGCCTATAACTGCTCCCGGGTGTATCTCTATCCCCGTGAACCACCTTGTCAGCTGCGATAATATCCTGGCAAGCATCTTAACATTATGCATATATAGCCAGTGAGCAGGCTTATGCCATATCAAAGCCCATATTCCCGGATAGCACAGAAGCACCTCGAGGCTGGTCCTCGCTGCCGGGTCGCGATCCAGCACAGCTTTCACATCTTCTCTTACTTCTTTGAAAAACGCCATTTTTATTTCCTTCTATATCATTATATATTTTTATTATTTCCATATTCGCTTCAGTATCCTAGATACCATAAAAAGCAGGTAGCTACACCTGCTTTTTATAATATCATATCCGCTTCATGTATTCAATGAGGCTTGTTAAAATTCAAGAAAGTCTGACGGATCCACACAATTACCATTTATTATGACTTCAAAATGCAGATGAGGACCTGTCGAATTGCCGGTAGAGCCTACAAGAGCAATTTTTTCTCCACGATCCACCTGCTGGCCCGGCGAAACCAAAAGGCTGCTGCAATGAGCATAATATGTCTGCATACCATTGCCGTGGTCTATTTTCACAAGATTTCCGTAACCTCCGCAATATCCCGAAAAGTATACTGTTCCTCCATCGGCGGCATATATAGGATTTCCCTGTGCCAAAGCCAGATCGATCCCGCTATGAAGGCGGCCCCATCTCTGTCCGAACCCTGAGGAAACATAAACATCATCCACTGGTGTCCTCAATATATCATATGTGGCATCACTGTCATAGGAAACATTGTCATCCCCGTATTCTCCGACACCTCCTCCATATCCGTACTGATTCTTCGTCCCTGTCAGAACCACCTCTTCCACGGGCTCCTGTATAACATCCTCTTCCAGTATTTCCTCTCTTACCTGCTTCCCATTTTCTCTTATTACCTTTTTAGTAACTTCCTTGGTACCGCACCTGCCTTCTGTTTCCACCTTTTTTTCGCCTATATACATATCCGGATCAGGTTTATATTCCTGCTGATAATCTATCTGTTCCCTCTCTGTTTCTTCTTCCGTTGTTACAACTGTCAGATATCCCTCTCCGTCTCTGCCTTCGGTCAGCACTTCTTCGGCTTCTTTTACCGTAAGTATATCAGGATGTGCATCTCCGTTTTTTATATCCATTTTTTCTGTGCCCATATCTTCTTTGACTTCTATGTCTATGACCACATTATCACTTTCTCTATACCCTTCTACAACATTTGACAGAACTTTTCGTGCCGCTTCCTCAGATTTTACAAGAGCGACTTTTTCCCCGTCTATCACTATATACCATGGAGGAGTTATAACCTCTCCGTCAGCCAGCAGTACCGGCATCTCCTCTTCTTCAGGTGCCGCAGTCATACCCACCGCAACAGATGCAGCAAACAGAATAACAAAGCACGCAGTTAATATCAGTTTTCCCCTCACGGGGACGGGGACAACATCTTCTCTAAAAATATTTTTCATATGTTTTCCTTCTGATTTTTTCCCTCCCGGGAATGATTTCCATATCTATTATTCCCAGATTATGTGAATTAATTCAGAAAAAACAAAGGATGAAGAGTTATGTCTCTTCATCCTTTGATATTTCCGATATCTTTCATTACTGTCTCACGTAAACCCGCCGGTTATGCTGTAGTTTCAGCTTCAGCAAAATCTTTTCCGTGAAAATCCGATCCTCTAGTTATTAACAATCCGTATTTCTTCGCTATTTCCACAAAGCGACTGCTCTGCTCTACATCCTGATCAGGATGATAACACTCCATACCTTTGAGGCCCATATCCACCATATCGGTTATTATCTTTTCTATATTTTCATAAAACTCATCTGATCCCGGAGTTCCTATATGTCTTGTCTGGATAGGATGGGCCATCACAGCAGTGCCCCCAGCTCCGGTTATCAAAGATATCGCGTTCTCAATATCCAGCTTTTCCTTTTTTATCTTTCTGGCTTCCATACTTCCAAGAAACTGCCCGGGCCTGAAAGCTTCCCTGTAATCCGAGATATATCCCTTTTCTTCCAATGCCCTGGCTATAGTCGGTTTTCCCACAAATCCGCCCTTATGTTTGCGCTGTAGATCATCAAGCGACAAACTATATCCCATATCTCTGAGGACCTTTATAAGCCGCCTGTTTCTCTGCCTTCTCATTTCTGCCAGTTTTTTCAAAGTTTCTTTCAGTCTTCGATTCTCAATATCAAATCCGTATCCCAGTATGTGAAATCCGATTCCGTTATCTGTTTCTGAAGCAAGCTCTATGCCTGCAATAACTTCAAGCCCTGAAGTCTTTCCTGCATCAATAGCTTCATGCACACCTTCAGTGCCGTCATGATCCGTTATGGATATCAAACTATACCCCAGTTCAGCTGCTGTTTTCACTATATCTGCAGGACCTGCCTGGCCGTCTGAATAATAGGTATGGATATGAAGATCGGTTTTTTTCAAATTATAAGAATCAAGTTTCAAGTCATTCATACATATCATTTTCTTTTATACAGCAGCCCTTCTGCCACGGTCTCTGCTGCCTGCCTGCCCTTTATATTATCCGCCAGCGACAACAGTCCGACCGCCAACGCCGCAAA
>CALCKF010000042.1 GCA_937966095.1 uncultured Eubacterium sp. | reverse complement strand
GGTCGTCGGCGGCACTCGCTTCTACGAGCGGCGCGAGGTCAAGGACGCCATCGCCTACCTGCGCGCCGTCGACAACCCCGACGACGACGTGTCCCTGCGCCTCCTCCTACTACTACGCCATCCTCTACTGAAGGTTCTTCAGAACCGTCAGAAGATAACGATTGATTATAATAAGAAATAAAAGAGAGAAGCATCAGTTTCTCTCTTTTTATATATTTATCTCACAGATTTTGGATTAAACAGTATTGCTATGATATATCCCCATCCTATAGCCGCTGATATACCACCTGCTGCTGCCTTTACACCTCCGGTAACGGCAGAAAGAAAGCTCTGCTGTGCACCCTCCATCGCTCCTTTTGCAAGATTATATCCGAATCCCGGAAGTGGGACTCTGGCTCCTGTTGCCGCCAGCTGTACAAGAGGTTCGTAAAGATTAAATGCCTGCATCACTGCACCTGCAGTCACAAGAATAACCAAAACCCTTGGAGCAGTCAGCTTTGTTGCATCCATCAGTATCTGTCCAACGACACATATGGCCCCTCCAATCAAAAACGCAAATAAATAATCCATCATATCCTCCAAAGCATTATTCTGTTATCAGTGAAACGGCATGAGCTATGCCCGGTATCGATTCCCCCTGAAAAGGGCTTATCGTAGAGAGGAGAGCGCCGGTGGACATTATAAGTACTCTGTTGAGCTCTCCTCTCTGCATTTTCTTATATAAATATCCGGCAAATACGGAGGCTGAGCATCCGCATCCGCTTCCACCACTGTGCACATCTTCTTTTATATCATATATCATAGTCCCGCAGTCACGATATATTTTATACAGTGTATTGCAGTCGATACCTGCATCCTCAAGGAGATCACGGGCTATGCTGCTGCCTATATTGCCAAGATCCCCTGTAAAAACTGCATCATAATATTCCATTTTTCTGCCGGTATCCTGCAGATGGTTCAGCAGAGTATCTACGGCAGCAGGTGCCATAGCACTTCCCATCTGATTTGCATCTTTTACACCTGCATCTATCACCTTTCCTATCGTGCCGCTTTCCACTCTTATATGTTTCAGATCTGTCACGCATCCGATGCAGTCAGATTCACATTTTACTTCAGGTCTTCGTGATGACAGCATCATCGCTCCGGCTGCTGTTGCAGTCCACTGTGATGACGGCGGTCTCTGATTACCGTGTTCCAGAGGCATCCTGAACTGTCTTTCTGCTGTACAATAATGACTCGATGCACCTATCAGCACATTGTCACTGTATCCTCCGTCTGCAAGTACTGATCCAAGTATTAGTGACTCCGTCATAGTAGAACACGCTCCATACATTCCAAGAAACGGTATATGCATATCTCTTGCCATGAATGAGGAAGACATCAGCTGGTTCAGAAGGTCTCCGCTCAGCATGGCACCAACATCTTCCTTATCAATCCCTGCACGCCTCATCACTTCTGCCATTGCCGTCTTCAGCATTTTACTTTCTGCCTTTTCCCATGTACTTTCACCATAAGAATCGTCTTCCAGGCACTGATCAAAGTATTGCCGTATAGGGCCTGCACCTTCTTTTTCTCCGCCTATGGAATATGCACTTATAACATATGGCATGTTTTTAAAGCTAAGTGTCTGCCTTCTCAATATTGCCGCCTCCTATCTCTGCACGATTCCTATTATCCAGTATATCGTTCCTATTATTATAGATGTTGTAATACCAGATACAAGAACAGGTCCTGCCAGTGAAAAAAGCTTCGCCCCTACTCCAAGCACTATCCCTTCTTTTTTGTATTCCAGTGCAGGAGCCACCATTGAATTTGCAAAACCTGTTATCGGTACGATGACGCCTGCACCTGCAAATTTACCTATGGTGTCAAATATTCCAAGACCGGTCAAAAGCTGAGCCAGCATAATAAGAATTATCACTACATAAGTGGATGCCGTTTTTTCATCTATTCCCGCCGACATCATACTTTTTTCCATCCATAATGACACTGCACATATCATACCTCCGATTATGAATGCCCTGATTGAATTAGTTATATATTTAGGTCTGGGAGTAAACTGTTTTGCATATTTTTCATATGCTTTTGCTATCTGTTTTTTACCAGGAGCTGCCGCATCCTTCCTACTGTTTTTTTCTTTCATATCCGGCTCCTTTTTTTATCCTTTTTATACCTATTGTTTCCTCCGTAATGAAAATTCATGTATGCAAGTTTTTATAATATGACAAAAAGCGTACCGCTTCTGCGATACGCTTTTACTGCACTAACATATTATCTTCGGCTTATGCCTCTGCAAACTCTATAGCTTCCTTTCCTGAGATATGTTCAGCATCCATAACCATTATGCACACTGCTTTAAGCTTCCCGTTTATCTCATCCATGCTCCCCTGTTTGTAATCAGCTGAATATTTGTCCACAAGTTTTAACAGAGCAGCCACCTTTTCTGAGGGATCTTCTATCATCTTTATTCTTCCGAAAACTATGACACTTCTGAAATAAGTAGTATATTCCTCCGGTACTATATGATCCGTTTCTATTACGGTAAACGACACCTTATCATGCTTTTTTATGGCATCTATCTTATGACCCTGCGGCATACCGTGAAAATACAGTTTTCCATCATCGTAAACATAGCTGATCGGAACACCATAAGGATAATCATCATCACCTAAAACACTCAAGACACCTGACGTCATCCTTCCCAATATCTCTTCACATTTTTCTTTTGACAATATCTGTTTTTTATTTCTTCTTACTTCTCTGAAAGTCATAATATTCTCCTTATCAATACTTTCTGATCCTGATAGCATCTTTTCCGAGCACATGCTTTCTTATCCTGCCCCATATCACGTCCATCATACTTCTAAGATCGACCATATTGTCACCTAAAAAACGTATTATCATAAAATCATCGTCTATCTTTCCTGCTGCAAACACAACATTTCCTTCATGCTGTATCTCGTTTATCTCCATAGGAAGCTCATCACTGAGCCCGGATGAATAAACGTAAACTGTACCATTGGTAAGATACCCTTCCATATAGCCTATCTTTTCCATATCCGTATTCCGGGCGTCCATACGGCTGTTATCATATACTCTCAGTTTTCCGTCCACATATATCCTCGTTCTTGATGAGTAGAGCCTGTATGCAAACACTTCTCCTCTTGTTGCTCTGCCTGCAGTAACCATATCAGATGCCAGCAGTATAGAATCACTTTTCAGATGATACTCATTGTCCTGGTACGCCTCCGACATCGCAAAAGGAGCATTATGCTCCGGAAAATATTCCAACACAGCTCCGCTTCCCAAAGTAATTCTGTTGACTACTTCAGCATGGCCATCATCCATTTTATAAAATTTTGTGCTGGACGGAGTTGTTATATATGCCTTGCTGTTTTCTTCAAGGATTATTTCTGTAAGCAGTCTGTCATGCTGGAGCACTCCTCCGCTTGGATTCAGCAGATACACGAATGCGGTACCGTCCTGCTCCTGATAATGAGTTCTCATCACCTGGAGCGGGAGCTTATAATACTGTTCCGCAACATATGTCTGTCCGTCTTTTCTCCTTCTGAACCTCAAAGACAGTTCACCCGTTGGTTTTGTCATATCCAATGCTCCTTAATCCTCAAATAGCATATCTTCTTTTATCCATCTTATAACATCATCAAGTCCAGTACCGTCAAACAGGTTTGTGAATACATAAGGCTTATCACCGCGCTGCGCCTTTGTATCCCTGTCCATTACACCAAGATCACTGTGTACATAAGGTGCTATATCGATCTTGTTTATTATCAGCAAATCTGATTTTGTTATCCCCGGACCGCCTTTTCTCGGTATTTTTTCTCCTTCGCCTACATCTATCACGAAGATCAGACCGTCAACAAGTTCAGGGCTGAAAGTGGCTGCAAGATTATCGCCACCGCTCTCGACAAAAATTATATCAAGATCGTCAAATCTGCCAAGTAAAACATCTATAGCGTCCAGATTCATCGATATATCTTCTCTCACAGCTGTATGAGGACATCCTCCGGTTTCAACACCTATTATCCTTTCTTCCGGCAAAGCTTCTGCTCTTGTAAGGATACGTGCATCCTCCTTTGTGAATATATCGTTGGTAACAACAGCTATATTGTATTCATCTCTCAAATTCTTGCATAACTTTTCGATCAAGGCTGTCTTACCGGAACCTACAGGTCCTCCGACGCCTATTTTTACAGGCCTTCTCATATCGTCTCCTCCACTGAATATATCATGACATATATAATCTCGTAGGCAGATATTCATGCAGTATGCTGGCAATATCAAGTCCCGGGCAAAAATTCGAAACCTCATCGATATTTATTTTCTGGCTTTCCTCTGCCGACTTGCTCATTGAAGGGTACAGATCCAACAGTATCTGCTGAGCCTGTTTGTTTCCCAGCGGTATAAGCTTCACCGCACTCTGGACCAGAGCATTTACAGTGCTGAAAACAAAAGCTTTCATACTTTCTCCTATGTCCAGACCAAGTCTTCCGCATACAGCGCCGTAGATCACAGGATATGATATACCCTCCGGCCTGCATATCCCCTTGATATTTTGAAGCTTATCATCGTCGATTATATCCGTCATTATACGCATAAAAGCTTTACCCATCCTGAGGCTTGATTCTCTGCTTTCTTTTGTGACTTTTATTGCACAGCTGAGCTCTTCCAGTTTTCTAATGCCTTCATAATCCCATTGTGCCGCCAGCTTATATGCTTCAAGCATTATCGGCCCTTCACATCTTGTTACCGTACTTTCAAGATATGTCTCGATGAATTGGATAAAACTTTTTTCATCAGAGACTTTTCCCTTCTCAATATATGTTTCAAGCCCCCATGACTGGCTGAATCCGCCGGAGGGAAATGTCCCTCCGGCGATCTGCATCAAATAAAACAACTGGTTATCATATGCCATAACAATTACTCCTGATCATGATTATGATGGTGATGTCCATGATCATGGCTGTGATGGTGATCATGACCTCCTACTACCTGGTTAGCTCTCTCACCGTCAAGCTTCCTTTCACAACGTGTATAGGCTACTCCGATAGTCTTGAGAAGATTTTCCAGTATCACATCATAAGGTATCACTATGCGGTCATCATATATATATGCCGGATGATGCATATTTCCTATATTGAATGCAGCTTTGGCCCATTGTTTATTGCCCTCCGGACGTATTTCAAGCACATCCTCAGGCCTGAGATCCACAACTATCATCCTTTCATCATCTTTATACAGTACCGCCCCGCAGAACAGATTTTCTCCATGCGGAAGCGATACCGCTATCTTCTCACCCGATTCAGTGGTCAGCTTCTGATGAGGCTTTCCCATGTCATAGTGATCAAGGATTACTTTCTCTATTCTCAAGTTTTCCGCTTCAAAATCCTGGACTCTACCAATAATCTTTTCTATAATCATTTTCGCTCCTAATCGTTTATCTGAAGAAATATTTATGATTCAGACAAACCACTTCTTCAGGTTCGCATGTTATATATTCTCCGTCAATATAAACTTTATATGTTTCAGGATCTATTTCCACCTTAGGACAGTAGTTATTCCTCACCATATCAGCTTTTGTAAGATTTCTCGTGTTTTTCACAGGAAGGAGCTTTTCCCTGGAATTAGGCACTTTATCTCCAAGCCCTGCATCTATAGCTGCCTGTGTAACAAATATCTTGCTGTATCTTCTGACAGCGCTCCCGCATGCAGAATACTGTTTTCTGTATATCATAGGCTGTGCAACTTCTATCGCAGCATTTACATCTCCTGAGGCGGAATATGCTACCTGTCCGCATTTGAACACGAGCCACGGCTTTGCTCCAAAGAATGCCGGATCCCATACACAGAAATCTGCCAGTCTTCCCGGAAGCAGAGATCCCACATATTCATCTATGCCAAATACCTTTGCAGCATTTATAGTATACTTTGCCATGTATCTCAGTATTCTTTCATTATCATTATCGCCTTTTTCCTCAGGCAAAGGTCCTCTCTGTTTTTTCATCTTGGCTGCCATCTGCCATGTCCTGAGTATAGTTTCTCCTACTCTTCCCATGCCCTGTGAATCTGAACCGTGTATGGATATAGCTCCCATATCATGGAGCACATCTTCTGCAGCTATCGTTTCTCCCCTTACTCTTGAATCTGCGAATGCCACATCTTCAGGCACTTTAGGATTAAGATGATGTACTGCCATTATCATGTCAAGATGCTCTGCAACTGTGTTTACAGTATACGGATTTGTACAGTTCGTAGATGAAGGTATTACATTAGGTTCTCCTACTACTCTCATGATATCAGGAGCATGGCCGCCTCCTGCCCCTTCCGAATGATATGTATGTATGGTCTTTCCTTCAAATGCATCTATTGTCGTTTCCACGAATCCGCCCTCATTTAGAGTATCGGTATGTATCTGTACCTGGAAATCCATTTCATCAGCCACCTTAAGGCAGCATCTTATAACTTCAGGAGTCGCTCCGAAATCTTCATGTATCTTCATACCTATGGCACCGTTAAGAGCTTGTTCAACGATAGCCTCAGGTTTACTGGAATTTCCTCTGCCAAGAAATCCTGCATTTACCGGCAGCTCTTCATGAGCTTCTATCATCATCAGAAGATGTTCAGGCCCCGGAGTTTCCACACTTGTGGTTTTTGCACCAGTTCCTCCTCCCAGCATAGTGGTCAGACCGTTGCTCATAGCTTCCCATGCCTGAGCAGGAGATTCAAAATGCACATGCACATCTATTCCTCCCGGTGTCACCAGAAGTCCTTCTGCAGATACAACTTCGGTAGCGCACCCTACTATGAGTCCAGGTGTTATATTCATGGTATCAGGGTTTCCGGCTTTTCCTATGCCTACTATGACACCGTCTTTTATACCGATATCTCCTTTTATCACACCTACCATAGGATCTATTATTATGGCGTTTGTGACACATACGTCCAGAACACCTTCCTCGGTGGTATTGCCCGACATATTGCCCATTCCGTCTCGATCAGTCTTCCCGCCTCCGAAAAGTATCTCATCACCATAACAGTCAGCGGCATAATCCTTTTCTATTTCCGCAATAAGACCTGTATCAGCCAGATGTATCTTATCACCTACTGTAGGTCCGAACATATCACAATATTCCTGCCTGGATAACTTTACTGCCATATCATTCACACTCCTTTACTATCGCATTCATCTTCTCGATGGCTGCCTTCTTTACTTCAGGATCGTGTACATTACCCATGGTAACTCCCATAAATCCGTATAAGTTCTGTTTTCCCTTATAAGGTACCAGAGTCACTTTTCTTTCCTCTCCCGGCTCAAATCTGATAGCAGTGCCTGCCGGAATATCAAGTCTATATCCAAACGCCTTTTCCCTGTCGAATTTCAGCGCTGTATTCGCTTCAAAAAAATGATAGTGAGAACAAACCTGTATCGTTCTGTCACCGGAATTGCTTACTATCAAGTCTATAGTATCAAGGCCTTCATTGACCACAATGGGGTCATCTGCAAATATTATCTGTCCTATTTGATATTTCATGACAACCTCCTTAATAATTCATCGTTATAAGTTCCGATACAGGAACAGCTTCTTCTCTTTTCTCAAGTCTGATCGGATCCTGTATTGAAACAAGTTTATTTCCGTCAGGAAGCATGACTTCCAGCTGAATTATAGGCATCAGTGCCGGAGTCCCTTCCATAACGTCCTCTTCTGTAAGGATCTTTGACCCGACTTCTATAAGATCTGAAATCGAACTTTTTCCTTCCCTCGCCCGTTCCAGCACCTCGTCACATATAATAGCCATGGCCTCCACATAATTAAGTTTAACTCCCCGCTTCCATCTCCTTCTGGAAACTTCTGCCACATTAAACATGATCAAGCGTTCCTGCTCTTTTAATGTAAGCTTCATACCAATTACCTCCTGTATCTCAATCGATACCCAATCGTTTCATTTTCTGATAAAGCAGCGGTCTTGCGATGTTCAGATACTCTGCAGCCCTGCTCTTATTATTGTTGAAATGTTTAAGGACCTTCACGATGACTTCCCTCTCGGC
Source organism: uncultured Eubacterium sp. (assembly GCA_937966095.1). Classification (GTDB taxonomy): domain Bacteria; phylum Bacillota; class Clostridia; order Peptostreptococcales; family Anaerovoracaceae; genus Lentihominibacter. Next base: position 103,124 of record CALCKF010000042.1, on the reverse strand, counting down.
ATTGTCTCTTGCCTGATTTATAAGCCTGTCACCCTTTATCTCCGACAGATTAGACAAATCCACTCCGGCAAATATCATATTCTCTTCTATCTTGAAATCATCTATATGAAGGACGTTATCTTTTGCGAAATTCATGGCACGTTCTATACTGTTCCTCAATTCGCGCACATTTCCCTGCCACCTGTTCTGTTTGAGAATTTCCAGAGTCTCTCTGTCGATTCCGGTCACCGATTTTCCCAGCTGTATATTAAGCTCCTCTATTATCGATATTGCTATGCTTTCAAGATCTTCTATCCTTTCTCTAAGAGGAGGTATGTAAAGTCCGATGACATTAAGTCTGTAGTAAAGATCACTCCTGAATTTTCCCTCCTGTACGAGTTTCTCAAGATTTTCATTTGATGCCGCAATTATACGCACATCTATCGGTATGGGATTTTCGCTGCCGATACGGTCAAGCTCCTTTTCCTGAAGCACCCGCAGCAGTTTCGGCTGTACCGACATCGGCATCTGATTTATCTCGTCTATGAACAGTGTTCCCTTATCCGCAAGTTCAAATTTCCCTTTTTTTCCTTCTTTTCTGGCTCCCGTAAACGATCCGCTCTCATATCCGAACAGCTCAGATTCTATGAGATTTTCAGGAAATGACGATGCATTTACTTTAATAAAGCGCTCTTTCCTGCGGCTGCTGATATTATGTATAGCATGCGCCACAAGCTCCTTTCCGGTGCCTGTCTCTCCTGTTATTATCACAGTGGAAGATGTCTTCGCCGTGGAAATAATCTTTTCCTTAAGTTCAGTCATCGCCGCAGATGTCCCTATTAGATCGTTCAGCGTATATTTTGTTATTTCCAGTGTCGTAAGTTCGCTGGCAAGCTGCTTAAGCTCATGATCCAGAAAGCGCTTATACCCGTCAGAAAGTTCATACAGCAGTTCAGAATGCTGGACCATATCATATTCGGCGAGACCCACTTTCTTTCCATTTTCATATAAAGGAACATGCATGGATATACCGATCCCCAGAAACGAATTATAAAATACCAAATCAGGTTCATCATTTTCAAGGCCCTCCATCATCTTGGTCTCAGGGAATACGTCCTTGATAAACTTACCCATAAAGTCTTCCTTCTTCACCTGAAAATATCTGGCGCACTGATCATTCATATAAAATATTTTGCCTTCCATATCTATCATGATGAGTCCAGGAATCTGTTCAAAGTATTTTTCAAGTTTTCTGAAGTCGATATTATCCATGCATTGCCTCACTTCTTTTCTATAAAGAAAATGTTTTTATCACTTTATACTTTATTATAATATGAAGCCTAATACAAGATATAAAATGATCGTAACAATGATAGGCGGAACTACCATAGGAAGCCCCGTTCTCAGGAAGTCATTGTTCCTGATATGGGAAATACTGCATGAAAGTGTTACCGAATCTCCGTAGAAGCATGTCGAGCTTCCTGCAGCAGCACCTGCTATGACAGCACCTATAGTCATATAAAGATTTGCATCCAGCGATTCTGCCAGCGGCAGCATGATAGGGAAACATACTGCAGCCATTCCCCAGAAGCTTCCTGTAACGAATCCCAATATCAGCATTATTACAAAAGCTATAACCGGGAGAGATCCTCCGCTTATTATGTCTACAACACTGTTTACTACATAAGGGGCAAGACCAAGCTCATCATTGCAGTTCTGAAGTACAAATGCACTTATAACGATAGCCGTAACCACAAACATTTCTTCAAATCCTCTGAAAATGGAGTCAAATGCTTCCACTGGCTTCATCAGCTTCTGCGGTATGTAGAGTACGAAACACAGAACCACGCCTATGATAAGTCCGTATAACAACTCAGATGTGAAAAGCGTAACAGCTATAAGAGCTACCATAGGAATAAGGAAATTCCAGATGCTTGTAACTTCGGTGTTTTCTGCTTCTTCCTGCATCTGATCGAGATCAGGAGGGAGAACCTTACCTTCAGATTCTGCTCTGAGCTCTGCTTTTTTCATATTTCCGAACGGCTTTATTATCCTCAACTGGTAAAGCAGTACGAATATAAGCAGTACCCATGCAAAGAATATGAACGGCAAAGCTTTAACCATTTCTGCCAGTCCCTGTCCTTCCTCAAGGCCAAGTGACATCTCGATCTGTCCGCTCATGAATATACCCCATAAAGACAATGGAACAACTACGCATATAGCGCATGCCACACTGTTTATGGAGAAAGCGAACATCTCTCTGGACATTTTGTTCTGATCGGCGATAGCTCTGTTGGATACGCCTGCTGCAAGCACACTGAAATAATTATCTAAGAAAAATATCATTCCCATTATCCATGCCAGGAATCCGGCTTTTTTCTTGGTGTTTGCAAACTTCAGCCCAAGTTTCGTGAATCCCGATACAGCATTAGCCTTGTCGAGCATGTGGATGAATATACCGAATAATCCAAATACTACTATATAATATGCGGATTCACCCAGCTCAATGTAAAGGGAATCGAGATACGCAGTGATAAAATGCTGCTTAGCGATTATCACATATCCGACAAGTGTGCCGAGTATCAGCGGCTCAACTGCCCTTTTGGTGATAATAGCTGTAACGATTACAACTAATACCGGAAGTACACTTAAAATACCATATGTTCCTTCCATAAATGCTCTCCTTTCCAAAAAAACACAATAACAAATATCATCAATATATAAAGCAAGTTTTGTGCCATTTCATAATCATCAAATATCGTTGAAATTTACCCATTTTGTTGTTATCATAAAATATTATTTTTAACCTATGTGTAATTTTATAATTACATCATTCTCAATAAATACCGGATTTACTGGTTTTTAATGTTTCGGCTTGGTGTAACTATATAATTACACTGTATTAATATAATTACACTTTTTTTGAATATATATGTTTTCATAGTTCAAAAGTTGCATTTGTGCTATAATAAATTATAACAAAATTAGACAGGAGAAAAAGCATATTAATGACAAATAACATAATACTTGCATCGTCATCTCCCAGACGAATAGAAATAATCAACAGAAACGGATATTACCCCAGTGTTGAACCTGCTGATATCAATGAAGATCTTCCCTTTAAAATGACACCGGAGGCAGCTGTAATGTATCTGGCATTCAAAAAAGCTTGCCATGTTTTCGATAATACATGTAGCAACGGAAGATATACAGTGATAGGAGCGGATACCGTCGTCGTGCATGAAGGCAGGATCATCGGCAAACCTGAGGGACAGAATGAGGTATTCAAGATACTTTCCCTTTTGAGAGCTTCCGCACATCAGGTCATTACCGGCGTATCTGTTATATTTTCAGATGGGCATCTCATTTCAAAGAAGTGTTTTTATGATACTACTTTGGTTTTCTTTGGAGATTACACCGATGAAGATATAGCTGCCTATGCAGCAACCCCTGAGCCGTATGACAAAGCAGGAGGTTATGCCATACAAGGTACTTTCGGGAAATATGTAGATCATATCGAAGGAGATCTCGACAACGTCATAGGCCTTCCATGGTACAAAGTGGAACCATTCCTTCGCTGAAGCTATTTTTTCGATAAAAAAGCGATGCCCGGCAGCATCGCTTTTTTTAAATATTTCAGTTTATTTCGTTGATGCATCATAAAGTGCTTCTGCATTGTCCCATTCTTTGATTATTTCAGGGATAACCTTATAAAGGTCTCCTACTATACCAAAGTCTGCAACTTCAAATATAGGAGCATCGGCATCCTTGTTTATTGCAACGATGATGTCAGAAGTCTGCATTCCTGCCAGGTGCTGGATAGCGCCTGATATACCGCATGCAAAATAGATTTTAGGCTTTACTGTAGTCCCGGTCTGTCCAACCTGATGTGAATGATCAATCCATCCGGCATCAACAGCGGCTCTTGAAGAACCTACCACTCCGCCGACCTTATCAGCGAACTCTTTAATAAGCTCGAATCCTGAAGGATCACCAAGGCCTCTTCCGCCTGAGCATATGATATCTGCATCTGTAAGTGATACCATTTCTTTTGCGGATTTTACAATATCCTTGATCTTGATATGTATGTCGTCTTCGGATATCTCAGGTTTGAAATCAACGATCTCGCCTGTTGCTCCTTCAACCTTTTCTCTTTTCTGCATAACTCCAGGTCTTACTGTAGACATCTGCGGTCTTGTTCTAGGGCAGATGATAGTAGCCATCAGGTTACCGCCAAAAGCTGGTCTTGTCTGTTTGATCCCCGTTGAAGGGTCGTTAGGATCAAGCGTTGAAGTATCAAGAGTCGTATTTTTCTTCGCATAGTCGATATAACTTGACACTTTCACATCAAGTCTTGTGCAGTCAGCTGTCAGACCTGTATTACATCTTGCCGCGATCCTAGGGGCAAAATCTCTTCCGATATGAGTTGCACCGTAAAGAACGATTTCCGGTTTATATTCGTCGATAGCCGCCTTCAGAGCCTTTGTGTATCCGTCTGTAGTATAGTTCTTGAGAAGCGGATCTGCTATAAGATAAACCTTTTCTGCACCATATGCAAAGCATTCGTCTGCCAGAGGTCTTATATCTTCATCAGCACCGATAAGAACTGCACATACCTGAGTATCATCACTGATTTCCTTTGCCAGTCTGTAACCTTCGCCTATAAGTTCAAGTGCTACATTCATCAGCTTTCCGTTTCTCTGTTCGGCAAATACCCACACATGTTTATAATCGCCAAGATCGGCCTGCACTTCAACCTTTTTCTCTTCTATAGCGCCAAACTTACATGCAGTCAAGCATTGATTACAGAAGGTACATTTAGCGTTGATCTTTGCAACTTTACCCAGCTTGTTGCCATCATATGGTTCAAATTCAAACGCATCTACAGGACATACACTGAAGCATTGTCCGCATCCGATACATTTTTCTTTTATGATATTAATAGCCATTTATATTTCCTCCTCATTCTTAGATTACATGTTTGCCCTTGAGCTTGATCAATAAGTTCTTCGCCTGTTCGTTTTCCGTATCTCCGTCGATCTTGATCCCCGGTTCTTTCGGTGCCGGTGTAAATGATCTGAATACGTTTGTAGGTGAAGCCTCAAGGCCTACTTTTGTGAGATCTACTTCGATATCTCTGGCATTCCATACTTTCATTTCCTTATCGCCAAAAATACCCGAGATCTTCATGTATCTAGGAGTATTCAGCTCTTTGATGGTAGTCAGCAGACATGGGAGAGGAACTTCTATCAGTTCATAACCGTCTTCCAGCTGTCTTTTCACAGTTACTGACTTCCTGTCATCTGCTATCTCGAATTCCTCTACATACGAAACCTGAGGCAGATCCAGCTTTTCTGCCAGCTGCGGGCCTACTTGTGCAGTATCTCCGTCTATTGCCTGTCTTCCTGTGAATATGAGATCATAATCACCGTTTTCCTTTACCCATTTTTTTACTGCAGCTTCAAGAGTGTTTGAAGTCGCCCATGTATCTGATCCCCCGACAGCTCTGTCAGAAACCAGTATACCCTCATCGGCGCCCTTTGCTATACATTCAAACAGCAGATCATTTGCCTGAGGAGGCCCCATCGTTATAACAGTGATATGTACGTCATCAAACTTATCTTTTATCTTTAAAGCTTCTTCCAATGCATTAGCATCGTCGTTATTCAAAATGCTCGGCACTCCGTCTCTGATCAATGTACCTGTCTTAGGATTTATCTTTATAACATTTGTGTCAGGAACCTGCTTTGCACATACAATGATATTAAATGCCATTTCTTATTCCTCCTTACTATTATTTACCCAGAACTGATGCGGCGATAACCATCTTCTGAACTTCTGAAGTGCCTTCATATATCTCAGTGATCTTGGCATCTCTCATCATTCTTTCTACCGGATAATCCTTCGTATATCCGTATCCGCCGTGAAGCTGCACACACTTGGTAGTTACATGCATCGCCGTTTCCGCAGCGAACAGTTTAGCCATTGCAGCGGCAGGTCCGTATGGAAGATGTTTATCTTTCATGTCAGCAGCTTTATATACCAGAAGTCTGGCAGCCTCTATCCTTGTAGCCATATCGGCAACTTCAAACTGCAGAGCCTGCATCTGTGATAATTTTTTGCCAAACTGCTTTCTTGCCTTCATATATTCAACAGTCACATCCAGAGCGCCCTGTGCGATACCAAGAGCCTGAGATGCGATACCTATACGTCCGCCGTCAAGTGTGGACATCGCAACCTTGAATCCCTGACCTACGTCTGCAAGGAGTCTGTCTTTAGGGATCTTGCAGTTCTGGAAAATAAGTTCGGTAGTAGAGGATGCACAAATACCCATCTTATCTTCAGTTTTTCCTATAGAGAATCCTTCATCTCCCTTTTCAACTATGAAAGAGCTGATTCCATGATTTCCCTTTGATTTATCAGTCATGGCCATTACTACGAATACGTCTGCATACCCGCCGTTGGTTATGAAAACCTTTGACCCGTTAAGCAGCCAGTAATCACCTTTGTCTTCTGCTCTTGTCTGCTGTCCCGATGCATCTGTGCCTGCATTAGGCTCAGTAAGACCGAAAGCACCCAGCTTCTTTCCTGAAAGCAGATCAGGCAGATATTTTTTCTTCTGATCTTCATTTCCCCAATTGAATATCGGCCAGCAGCAGAGTGAAGTATGAGCAGAACATATTACAGCTGTAGAAGCACAGACTCTTGCAAGTTCCTCAACGGTTATTGCATATGAAATGTGGTCTCCTCCAGCTCCGCCATACTCAGTTGGAAATGGTACGCCTAAAAGGCCGTATTTTGCCATTTTTTCTACAGTTTCAACAGGGAATCTATGTTCCTTGTCAATGTCTGCAGCAATAGGTTCAACCTCATTTTCGGCAAACTCTCTTACCATTTTTCTTACGAATTCTTGTTCCTTCGTCAGTTGAAAGTTCATGTACATGCCTCCTTAATTACTAATAACGTTTTTGATCATATTACTCATCGTTTTTATAACGATAAGTCGTTATGTTTGTAACAATATACATCTTAATTAAACCATTTTTCACAACCTATTTCAATGAGAAATATTGTATTTTTTTGTTTTTCTTTTATTTGTACTTCTTTTTAAGCAAGTTAATATATGCATTTCCGCAAAATACTACCAGCTGGAAATTTATTTCTTCTGATTGGAAATTTATTTCTCTTTTATCTCTCCACGCCTGTATTCATTTACCAGTTCTTTAAGCTCCTCGACTTCCTGCTCAAGCTCCTTTCCCTGGTCTGTATCCCTTATCAGCATTCTCTTTTCAAGAGTCTTTATCGTTCTGATAACCGGCGTATGGAACTCCTGAGTGCCATCCTTCTGAAGAGGACTGTACGGCTTATGTTCTGCAAGAGCCATATACCGTGAATTGAATATGAACGTATATCCTGCTATACCTGTCTGCTTTTGATAAGCCTTTGACATTCCTCCATCTATAACTATTAGTTTGCCGCCGCCTTTGACAGGGCTTTCACCATCTTTTATCTTTACAGGCACATGTCCGTTTAAAATTATAGATGTTTTAGGATCCAATCCGAATTCCATGATTATTTTTTCACATATATCTTTTCTGTTTATCAGCTTATAATATGGTACCGTGTATTCCTTATGGGTCTTTTTATCTGTAACAAAACATCGCTCAAATGTCGTCATCTGGTCCTTACCGAACAGAGGAGATTTGCTTCCAAGCCACAGATACCACATAAGATCTCCTGACCTGCCGGTTTCCTCTGACTCATCAGGATCAAAATATGCCTTCCTTACCTGCTCATCTATATAATCCATATATTCTCTTCCCGATTTTGTCACTCCGTTCAATGTACACTTTTCAAAGTTGCCGTCCTCGTCCATGGGTATACATCCGTGATACATGAGATTGCCATTTGAAATAGTATAGAGAGATCCGTGACTGTATATGAATCTTATATGGGCCTGCAGCTTCTCGCTTTGCAGGAATGAAGCCTCCAATGCCTGGAGTACGCTTTTTTCATCTGCTGTAAGAGTATATGGGTCATCTGGATCCACTGTAGGAAAATTCGTATCCCTGAGAGGAAAAACTCCGTCTCTGAGCTCAACTGTACCATTGCTAAAATCTATCTTATCCAGAAGCAGCCTGTTTTCAAGGCCATATTCAGGATGCGCTTTTATCCTCTGACCCTCCACCTTGAACTGACATATCGTTATGGCTTTATTCATTTTTGCCGCCAGAGTATCGTCTATAGGATCATATTTATTTTCATCCAGCCTTTTCGGCATAAAATATTCACAAGGATCATCTCCGTATATTTTTTCTGCCAGAACTGCAAGCGGTCTGAGATTTATACCGTATCCTATTTCAAGCATATCGAAGTTGTTATAGCTGATATTCATTCTCAGAACGTTTGTTATACACGCCCAGTTGCCGGTAGCTGCTCCCATCCACACTATATCATGATTTCCCCATTGGAAATCCACGTCATGATGACACATAAGATAATCCATGATGGCGTCAGGATGGGCTCCTCTGTCCCATATATCTCCTATTATATGAAGTTTATCCACCGCCATCGAGCTTATCACATCCGTGAAAGCTATTATAAAGTCTTCCGCTATCCCGCATTCCACAATGGTAGCAATTATCTGTCCGTAATAATTTCCTTTATTTGCTTCATCTGATGTATGCAAAAGCTCATCGAGTATATATGCATATTCTTTCGGTAATCTCTTTCTTACCTTAGATCTTGTATATTTGTTTGTAACTGATTTACATACCAATACCAATCTGTATATTGAAATCTTACACCATTTTTCAAAATCTTCTTCACTCTTTTTCCTTCGCTTTATCTCCGCATCGGCATTATATATAAGGGCAGCCAGCTCATCACGCTCTTCACGGTTGAGTTCCGGCCCGAAAATCTCTTCTATTTTCGATCGTATGACTCCTGATGCGCTTTTCAGCATATGTATGAATGCCTCATGCTCTCCATGCAGATCGCTCAGGAAATATTCAGTACCCTTAGGCAATGTAAGAATCGCATTGAGATTTACTATTTCTTCCGTAGCAGCCTTTATATTAGGGTATTTTTTTGATAAATGTCTGAGCAGATTTCTGTCGACCATTGATGTTTCCTCCTCATTTAATCGGTTGTAACAATTTACTTTTCATACAAAAAGGCTGCGCAATACGAATATTGACTTCGCTGCGTCAGCCTTTCTTAAATTATCTGTTCCTGAGTTCCTCAAGATCGTAAGGTGTGTCCTGATATACATAATAATTGAGCCAGTTGGAGAACAGCAGACTCGCATGGCTTCTCCATCTGAACATTATATCATCCTCAGGATCATCATTTTTAAAATAATTTTTAGGTACATCTATCTTCATACCTCTTTTTATATCTCTGAAATATTCTCCGGCAAGAGTCCCCTTATCATATTCCTGGTGACCAAGTACGAAGATCTGTCTTCCGTTTTCGGTAGATATTATATGGGGGCCTACTTCTTTTGATTCCGCCAGTATCCTCAGTTCGGGATGTTTTTCTATATCTTCCCTCAATATTTCAGTGTGTCTTGAATGCGGAGCATAAAACATCTCATCAAATCCTCTCACAAGAGGATTGTGAGGTCTTATCACCTTATGCTCGAATACTCCGAACACCTTGTTCTCCAGCAGATGTTTGTCTATTCCGTAGTAATAATACAGACTCGCCTGGGCACCCCAGCAGATAAACATATTGCTGTACACATTAGTTTTGGCAAATTCAAATATTTCACAAAGCTCATCCCAGTAATCCACTTTTTCGTAAGGCATCTGCTCAACAGGCGCGCCTGTAAGGATCATGCCGTCAAAATAATCGTTCTTTATCTCATCTATGGTTTTATAAAATGAATTAAGATGTTCCTGCGATATATTAACAGACTCATGTGAGTCCATAGTGACAAGAGTCATCTCAACTTGAAGCGGACTGTTAGAAAGCACTCTGGCCAGCTGTGTTTCTGTCGCAATTTTTGTAGGCATGAGATTTACTATCACAATTTTAAGGGGCCTTATATCCTGAGTGACTGCACGACCCCTGCTCATGGTAAATATATTTTCACTCTGCAGCGCCTCTGCTGCAGGAAGCTCATTAGGTATAATCAAAGGCATTTTATGAATTCTCTCCCTATGTTATTTTACTGCTTTTCCGGTCTTATCAAGAGCCTGATCAAAATCAGCTATGATATCCTCAATAGATTCAAGCCCCACCGAAACCCTTATCAGAGACGGCTTTATCCCCGCAGCAAGCTGATCTTCCTCTGAAAGCTGCCTATGAGTCGTACTGGCAGGATGAAGAGCACTTGTCCTTATATCTCCTACATGGACTACCACACTTGTCAGGTCCAGATTTTCAAGAAATTTTTCACCAGCTTCACGCCCGCCTTTCACTCCGAACGAAAGGACGCCGCTTGCCCCCTTAGGCATATATTTCTTAGCCAGTTCATGGTATTTATCGCCTTCAAGACCAGGATATACTATCCAGTCCACCATAGGATGATCCTTAAGATGTTTTGCAAGGGCCAGTGCGTTCTGACTGTGTCTCTCCATCCTGAGATGAAGGGTCTGCAAGCCCTGATGAGTAAGATATGCATTCATAGGAGCCATTGTACATCCAAAATCCCTTACGAGAACAGCTTTCAACCTTGTGCAGAAGGCTGCATCACCGAATTTTTCATAAAACACCGTACCGTGATAGCTTTCATCAGGTTCTGTAAGCCCCGGGAATTTATCACTGGAAGCCCAATCGAAATTCCCGCCTTCTACAACACATCCTCCCACACAGCTTCCATGTCCGTCAGCATACTTTGTAGTAGACTGTATGACTATATTTGCACCATATTCTATCGGCCGGCACAGTGCAGGCGTTGCAAGGGTGTTGTCCACGATCAGCGGTACTCCTATCTCCTTTGCAGCTGCTGCAAATTTTTCTATATCAAGAACACTCAATGCGGGATTCCCGAGAGTTTCCCCGAAAATCGCCTTTGTATTCGGCTTTGCATAGCTTACTATATCATCCTTTGATATGTCCTGATCAATAAGGTCGACTTCTATTCCCAGATTCCTTAACGATACTTTCAAAAGGTTATGAGTCCCTCCGTATATATTGGTCGAACAGATGACATGATCACCCGCATTACATATGTTCAGTATGGTTATCAGTGTTGCCGCCTGTCCGGAAGATGTCGCCATCCCTGCAGTCCCTCCTTCAAGAAGCGCCATTTTCTGCTCCAGTTTATCTACAGTAGGGCTTCCAAGTCTGGTATACATGTGGTTTGGACTGTCAAGGTCAAACAGTTCCGCAACATCGTGAGCATTATAATATCTATAAGTAGTGTTCTGTACTATAGGAAGTACCTGCGGCTGCCCGCTTTCGGCTTTGTATGTCCCATGAACACATTTAGTTTCAAATCCTTTTTTCTTCATCTTGTTTTCCTTTCTTACCGGTTCATTTGATCCTCAGATCGATCACAATTATATTACACTATTTGACGATAGATTTCAAATATTCTTCTCTTCCTGTTTTATACAGATCCGTACCCCTGCTGTCAAGCACCACTGTAAGAGGCATATCCTCAACATAAAGCATCCTTACTGCTTCGGCACCAAGGTCTTCAAATGCTATGATCTCTGCAGACCTTATATGTTCCGCCATAAGTGCGGCAGCACCGCCCACAGCAGCCAGATAAACGGCTCCGTTCCTTACAGTCGCTTCAATGACAGCTTCTGATCTCTGCCCTTTTCCTATCATGGCCAGCTGTCCCAGATCCAGCAGTTTAGGTGCATATGCATCCATCCTGTAGCTGGTCGTCGGCCCTGCAGAGCCTATTGGCCTTCCGGGTTTTGCAGGAGTAGGTCCCGCATAATATATTATTGAGTTTTTAATTTTAAAAGGGGGCTCCTTGCCTTCGGTCAGAAGCTCGCATATCCTCTTATGAGCCGCATCTCTTGCTGTATATATAGTACCGGTCAGCAGCACACTGTCTCCTGCCCTGTAATCTTTCACTTTATCCTTTGTAAACGGCTCCTTCAATATGTATTCCATTCTATTTCCTCTTTCTTAAATGACCGCTTCCTTGTGCCTGCTCACATGACAGTTTATATTCACAGCAACTGGAAGCCCTGCTATATGTGTAGGCGCCGTTATTATCTTTACGGCCAGTGCTGTTGTCTTTCCTCCGAATCCCTGAGGGCCTACTCCCAAAGCATTTATCCTCTCAAGCAGCTCCTCCTCCATATTTCTGTAATACTCATCGCTATTTTTTCTGTCCAAAGGCACAAGCAACGCTTTCTTTGCCATCAATGCTGCTTTATCGAATGTCCCTCCGATACCAACTCCCACTACGATAGGAGGACATGGATTTGCTCCGGCCCTGAGACAGGTCTCCACTATGAAATCCTTTACTCCATCTTCTCCTGCAGAAGGAGCCAGCATCTTTATGCTGCTCATATTTTCCGATCCAAATCCTTTTGGGGCAACAGTTATCCTTATCTTGTCTCCTTTTACGATTTCGGTATTTATATAGGCAGGTGTATTATCACCTGTATTCTTTCTTCTCAGAGGATCCTCCACTATTGATTTTCTGAGGTAGCCTTCATCATAACCTTTCCTCACACCACTGTGTACCGCATCTGCAAGTGCTCCGCCTATAAGATGCACATCCTGCCCTATTTCAATAAATACACATGCCATTCCGGTATCCTGACACAAAGGGAACACTCCTTTTTCAGCGATTTCAATATTTTTCTCTATGCTATGCAATATATCACGAGCTACAGGCCAGCTTTCCTCACGCAATTTTTCTGATATGCACGATCTTATATCTTCTCCGAGATAGTGATTTGCCTCTATACATAGCTCCGCTATTTTTTCTTCAATCAGTCTCACATCTATTTCCCTTACCATGTTTTTTCTCCGCTATCCGTATATCTCATCTATTTCTCTGACTGTTTTCTCAAGTATGCCGTTTACATCCGCTCCGATAATGTCCAGCATTTCAGCCTTATGACAAACCACATCATCAATGCTGTACAAACGGCTGCATACAGCTTTTATATAGTCGTATCCAAGATTCATATCACCAACAGGACCCCCTGCAGTAGTCACATATATTACTTTTTTTACATTTGTCATCCCTTCCGGTATACCTTTATCAGTATAATGAAAAACGAGCCCCTGGACACTTACTGCTTCCATATAGTCTTTGATCATAGCAGGAAACGACAGATCCCAGTAAGGGGCTGCCATCACGACCATATCAGCTTCAGCAAATTGTCTTGCATATCTGAATATATCATCTGAAAAATCTCCTTTTTCTATCAAACTGTCACGATATTGCAGTGTTTTCAGATCAAGAGCCTTTATTTTCTCCTCCTGAAGTCTTACCTCATCGATAATTCCGTCCAGCTTAGAAAGCAGATGACGCGCCAGATAATCGGTACGTGATTCAGGTCTTACGCAAGCATTTACATATAATATTTTTTTCATAACACACCTCTTCTGATTCACTTATCAAAAATTATTTCCCTTACCCCGTCTTCTTCAAGATAACACAGTTCTTCATGCACAGAAGCATCCCGGGATATCTTTTCCACATCAAGTCTTATGTATCTGACAGTACCGTTAGCAAGTATTTCTCCCCTGCTGTTCATTATATATGCTTCTGTTACGAAATACCTCGAAGTGTCTTTTACTATAATGCCTCTTCCTATAAGAGTCTTATCATAAGGCACAGGTTTACGATACTTTGTATCTATAGAGAATGTCACACCAAAAGATTCCTCCGATCCCTCTTTTGCCCAAAGCGCCCTGAGACCCATCTCATCAATCATTGCAGTGATCAGTCCTCCGTGTACTCTTCCGGGATAGCTCTGGTGCATCTCTCCGTACCTGAAAATTGTCATGACGCTCCCATCTTCCATGTTGTAGAACGGAGCTCTGACTCCGTACTCATTATCAAGGCCGCACATTATGCAAAATCTGCTGTTTCTCTGTTTACCTGTTACTTTCATGCTTTTCTCCTATATGCACACTATTATACACCATAAATATGGTATAGTTTTATTTTTTTATCATAAACTTGTACAAATATATGTCTTGATATCAGGAGATAACGATGAGAATTTTTACATCCAACAGAAGAAGAATCAGAAAAAAGCTGAGAACATTTTCACCCATAATCAGAGACTTTTGGGCTTTACCTCTAGTAAAACCCGCTCTGATGCTGATTGCATCCTTATACATACTTCTGATAATAACACCTTATATGCTCACACAGCTGTTCCCTGCTGACGGTCACAAGAACGACACTTCACCTCCTGCGGGATTTCAGGCGATCGATATACCGGAAACCGTAACTGTCTACAGATCAGATTCCGAAAAGACAGAGACAATTGATCTTGAAGAATATATAAAAGGTGTAGTGTCCTGCGAGATGCCTGCCGGTTTTCATATAGAAGCTCTAAAAGCTCAGTCTGTCGCTGCAAGGACATACTCCGTATCAAAAATCATAAGATCTGAATCAGAGGGAAATCCGGCTGACCATCCCGATGCGCCTCTGTGTGACACAACACATTGTCAGGTATATAAAAGTGAAGATCAGCTTAAAAGTATAAAAGGGGACGAATGGATGAAAAACGGGTGGAAAAAGATCTGTCAGGCAGTGGAACAGACAGAAGGGCAGCTTCTTTACTACGATGGCCAGCTTGTACAGCAGGCACTTTTTCACTCCTCCAGCGGTGGAAAAACCGAAAACTCAGAAGATGTGTTTGCAGCTGCTGTTCCTTACCTTGTCAGCGTAGACAGTCCATATGAAGAAAATGCCACCCATCAGAATGAAAAAAATTCCTTTTCAATAAAAGAATTCACAGATGCTATAAAAAAGAAATACCCTGATATTTCCATAGGTACAGTGACTTCCGACAACACCCGCATATTAAGCAGGAGCAGCGGCGGAAATGTCAAGGATATGCAGGTAGGAAATGCCGTGCTGTCAGGCCGCGATATAAGAGAAGCCCTCGGTCTTCCCTCTGCCGGCTTTTCCATAGATATCTCAGACGATTCGATAACATTTACCTCAAGCGGATCCGGTCACGGTGTGGGAATGAGTCAGTATGGTGCAGACGGAATGGCTGAAAACGGCTATGATTACAGGGAAATATTATCTCACTATTACAGCGGGACTGAAGTGTATTGAACAAAAAGAGTACTGCCGCATCGATATCGGATCGGTGCGGCAGCCCTTATTGAATGCATCACTTCAGACTGTCATTCTTTTCTTTCACAGCCGCAGCTGTGTCCTGAATCATGTTTTTCTTTTCCCGTACAGCAGCCTGCCTGGGAACAGCCTATGCATTTTACACCACGTTTTTTAGCTCGTATTATATATGTGACTGCACATATCACAACAGCCAAAATAATAATGCTTAGAATGATATCTATTATCATACAGATGCCCCCGTTCCTTTCCCGTGCAAAGCATACTCTCTATAAAAATTCTGTCTTGCCCTGCGCGAAACAGCCAATACTATAACTGCCATTATCATTATCGCTATAAATCCAGGTATGAATGCATCGCCCAAAGTTCCTTCAGTGATAATTGTCCCTATCTGATATACAAGAAACGCTACTGTATATCCTGTTGCCAGCTGAAGGCCTATTGCCCCCCATAACCATTTAGCGCTTTTCATTTCAGAATTCATAGCACCTATTGCGGCAAAGCAAGGAGGGGTGAATAAATTGAACATCAGGTAAGAAAGAGCCGTAACCGAAGTGAGGCCCATAGTCATAGCAACTTCATTAGCTCCTCCTGTCAGAGCCAGTTCGTCAGTATCTATAAAGTTTGTTATAGAATACACTACTGCAAGAGTTCCTACAACGTTTTCCTTTGCGATAAATCCCGTTATAGCCGCCGCTGCCAGCTGCCATGCTCCGAACCCCAGCGGGATCAAGAGAACAGCAAACGGGGATGCTATCGATGCAAGTATTGAAGTATCTGCCGCATCTTCGCCAACAAGTTCAAATTTCCAGTTAAATGTCTGCATCAGCTGAACCGCACAGTTGCAGACCAGTATTATCGTTGCCGCTTTTACTATATAAGCCTTGGCACGCTCCAGCATAGAAAAGCAGGCACGTTTCAAACTCGGGATCTTGTATTCCGGGAGTTCCATGATGAAAAATGATTTTCTGTATTTGTATCCTGTAATTCCCTTTATCAGCAGAGCCCCCAGAAAAATCAGCAGTATTCCTGTAAAATACATAATAGCACTTACCCATGAAGAACCTGTGAAAAATGCACCGGCAAACAGAGCTATCACAGGTATCTTTGCTCCACACGGAATGAACGTGGTCAGCATAGCTGTAGTCCTTCGCTCCCTTTCGTCGCGAATGGTCCGGCTGGCCATTATACCAGGTATCCCGCACCCCGTTCCTATTATTATAGGTATTATGGATTTTCCCGAAAGACCAACTCTCTTGAATACAGGATCCATGACCACACTGACACGTGCCATGTATCCGCAGTCTTCCAGCAAAGCGATCATAAAATACATCACCATGACAAGAGGCAGAAATCCTACTACTGCGCCTACTCCTCCTACTATACCGTCAACCAGTATTGCCTGAAGCAGAGGTGAGCTGTTTTCCAAAATCCCTGATACCCATCCCTGGAACGTTTCTATCCAGCCTACCAGCCAGTCTGCAATAAAAGGTCCTATCTTTGACTGTGATATCCAGAATACAGCCCACATTACAGCGGCAAATATCAGTATGCCGGCGATCTTATTGGTAAGTATCGAATCCACTTTGTCCTGTGAGTTTCTTTCTTTTGTAAGTATCTGTCTGCTTTCAACATCTCTGACTATTGCGTTTACAAAACTGAATCTCTTTCTGTCCTCCTCTTCTACCGCTTTTTTGTCATGCAGATCTATGTCTGCCTGGAGATAAGGCGGCTTCTGGTCCACTCCTTTAAGCTCTGCGGCAATGCTGACCACCTCTTTAAGCCCCGTCCTGTCCGACGATGTTGAAACGGTTTTGACAACGGGACAGTTCAGCTTTTCAGACAGAAGTCCGATATCTATTCTTGTATTCTGTCTTTCATTTATATCGCTTTTATTGAGCGCCACTACAACAGGTATTCCAAGTTCCAGCAGCTGAGTCGTAAAAAACAGGCTCCTGCTCAGATTTGTGGCATCGACGATATTTATTATAACGTCAGGCTGCTCATCTCTTACATATCCGCTCGTGATACCTTCCTCCGGTGTAAAAGGCGACATTGAATATGCACCTGGCAGGTCCACTGCAATCATCTCATCTGTGCTGTCATAAAAATCTTTCTTTATACGGCTCTCTTTTTTCCCTATGGTGACCCCGGCCCAGTTACCAACACGTTCGTTTTCACCCGTCAGCGCATTATACATTGTTGTCTTTCCGCTATTGGGATTGCCGGCAAAAGCAACTCTCATAAAAACCTCCTGTTATAATTAAAATATCTTGATATATAACCATATAGTTATCTTTAACTAACTCAAATCCATAAAAAATAGCGACATCGTCACTATTTGATCAAAACAGTACCTGCAATCCCGTTGTCGATATTGTATCTGCCATCTTTTATCGATACTATACATCCGCCCTTTAAATGAGAGATTACGGTAACAGGCTCTCCGCTGTAACATCCTAATGAAAAAAGGAATGCTTTAAGATCACCATCATCAGTATTTACGTCTTCAACAATATATGTTTCGCCGATCCTGGCATCATTTAAATCCATAACTTTCTCCTATATCATGACCGTTCGCTGGGTTAGTTTTTTCTAACTCTGCTATTGATTTTATCATAAATAAAAAAATTGTCAACTGCTTCCGTTTATTTTCAACAAAAAACTATCCCCGAAAGGCAGGGATAGTATGATAAGTTTCTCAATTTCTAGTAATTTTCCTCTTTTATGCGGAAATGTCCTCTGTCATGAAAACACACAGGACATATTTCCGGAGC
Organism: uncultured Eubacterium sp.; assembly: GCA_937966095.1. Lineage (GTDB taxonomy): Bacteria > Bacillota > Clostridia > Peptostreptococcales > Anaerovoracaceae > Lentihominibacter. The sequence goes on along the minus strand of CALCKF010000042.1, from coordinate 85,115 downwards.
TTCTTTACCATTATGCTGGTATCCGCAATTGCCGCATATCCACGTCACTTCGTTTTCACGGCAGAAAACCTTATTTTTCAGTATGTTTTCCTGAAGTTTTCTGTATCGTTCTTCATGATGCTTTTCGACATCTGCAACTCCTTCCATCTGCTTTGCTATCTCACTGAAGCCTTCTTCTCTTGCAACCTTTGCCATATCCGCATACATTTCACTCCACTCATAGTGTTCGCCTTCAGCAGCCGACACAAGGTTTTCCTCAGTAGTTCCTATTCCGGCAAAATGTCTGTACCACAGTTCCGCATGCTCCTTTTCGTTGGCTGCTGTTTCCTCAAATATCTCGCCTATCTGTCTGTATCCTTCTTCTCTTGCTTTTGCAGCAAAAAATGTATATCTGTTTCTTGCCTGTGATTCTCCTGCAAATGCCATCATAAGATTATCATATGTCTTGCTTCCTTTTAAACTTTTCATAAAAGTCTCCTTTCTTGGATATATAATCAGTTTTATTATTCTCCAAAACACATGAAATTATATTCTTCTATTTTTCCTGATCACATTATTCTGCCAAGCAAATAAAAAATCTGCCATATATGATATGGCAGACCAGATACATTCTGTTCAGATATACCGCTACTCTTCAACGCGCATTATATTTGCTCCAAGAGCCCTGAGCTTCTCCACAAATCTTTCATACCCCCTGTCTATGTGAAAGATCTGTGATATCTCCGTGGTCCCTTCAGCAACGAGACCCGTAAGTACAACAGCTGCTCCTGCTCTCAGATCCGTTGCCACAACCTGCGCTCCTTTGAGCGTTTTATCTCCCGGTATTATCGCACAGTTTCCTTCTGTCTTTATATTGGCTCCCATGCGGTTGAATTCTCCCACATGCATGAATCTGTTTTCAAAAACTGTCTCTATTACTACGCTTGGACCCTTTGCCACCGTCAGAAGAGCCATGAACGGTGACTGCATATCGGTAGGAAATCCCGGATACGGAAGCGTCTTTATATCAGTGGAATTTATTTCTCCTACATCTCCTCTCACTCTCATCCCGTCTTCAGTAAGTCCTACGTAAACACCACATTCTTTCAACTTGGCAATAACTGCCTTAAGATGATCAGGAACGACATTCCTTATAATAACATCCCCTCCTGTTATAGCTGCTCCCACCATGAACGTACCGGCTTCTATCCTGTCAGGTATCACATTATGACATACTCCTTTCAGGGAATGAACTCCTTCTATTTTTATGGTATCTGTTCCTGCTCCCTTTATCCTGGCTCCCATTTTATTGAGAAAATTTGCAAGATCAACTATCTCCGGCTCCTGAGCTGCATTTTCCAATACAGTAGTACCCTCAGCCAGTGCAGCAGCCATAATTATTACTTCTGTTGCTCCTACGCTGGGGAAATCAAGATATATAGTGCTTCCCTTAAGCTTGTCCGCTCTTGCGTCCACTATACCACGAGCCAGCTGGTCTTCATCTACCTTTGCGCCCAGAGCCTTAAGCCCTTTGAGATGCAGCTCTACAGGTCTTTTCCCGATAGCGCATCCTCCCGGAAGGTGTATGACAGCCCGTCCGGTCCTTATAAGAAGAGCTCCTATCACAAGAATAGATGCTCTCATCATTTTAACAAGATCAAAAGGCGCTTCAAAGGCTATAGGCCCTTTAGACTCTATCTCTACAGTATTTTTATCGAGTTTCTTATCCACCGACGCACCCAGACTTTCCAGAAGCCTGCACATCACCTCTACATCTCTCAAAGCAGGGGCGTCCTTTATAACACATTTTTCTTCTGTCAAAAGAGAAGCCGCCATTATCGGAAGCACTGCGTTTTTTGAACCGCTTATAATTACTTCCCCCTTCAACGGTAAACTTTTTTGAACTAAGAACTTTGCCACTTTTTTCCTCCGTACCTTTCCATGTTTTCGCAGTCCGTGTTTAACGGTTACATACGATAAGGAAGAGACTTTACAAGTTTTACACATAAGGGGAGCAAAACATATTAAAAAATCTCTTCCTTGATATTTATTGTTGCCAAACGAAATATTTTAACGCAAAAAAAGACAACTAAAATGTCTTTTTTGTCCGTCTCTATAAACTCTGCAGCTCTTTTATGCAGCTGCTGCAGACATTCTTTCCCTTTACCTGTCTTATACCGTCAGTACTCCCGCAGAAAACACATGCGGGCTGGTATTTCTTAAGCATTATGGATTCTCCGTCCACATAAATCTCAAGAGGATCCTTTATTTCTATATTCAAAGTTCTTCTTAATTCTATCGGTAAAACTATACGCCCCAGCTCATCTACTTTTCTTACAATGCCCGTAGCTTTCATAATGAACTCCTTTCAATATCCCCATAGATATGCATCGTCAACATGTTAATTATGATCTTTTTCTCTGTCAGCGGCATTCTTGACAGCTGCAACCGCCTTTATTACAGCTGCAAAAGCCGCTAACACGCTCTGTTTCCCTTTTATCGCATCAGCTATGCCTGAAACCGAATCGGACACATCATCTATTATCCCATCTACATCTCTGCTTCTTTTAGCCGCTATCTCGGTAATCTCACCAACATCTTTAAGTATTTTCTCAGTATATTCCAAAGTAGATGTCATCCTTTTCAAAAAGCGGATGAGATATACGACCATGACTACAACAGCTATGCATATTATCACCAGTAATAGTATCTTAATATCGATCGTTATACTCATAAGTGATTCCTCCCCATTCTTTATATATTATCCCATACAATGGAAATTTCTTCAACATATTTTTCTGTCTGCCGAATATTTTTAACATAGAGGTGTATATCATGATGAATTATATCTGGGGTGCGATGATCGTCACCGGAGTAATCTTTGCTATAATAAACGGAAAAACATCCGAATTTACAGATGGCCTTATGAACAGCTGCACCGAAGCTGTGGAGTTTATAATCGCTCTTGCCGGAATAATGGCGGTATGGAGCGGGCTTATGAAGATAGCCGAAGAATCCGGACTTATTAAAAAGATATCCAATGCAGTCAGACCTGCCATATCCTTTCTGTTTCCAAACGAAAAAAATGACCAGACCATAGCAATGATGATAATGAGCTTTATGGCTAATATTTTCGGAGCCGGAAACAGCGCCACAATTTTTTCCCTTAAAACTATGGAGCTTCTTGACAAGGAAAACCTCAATTCAAGATATGCAAGCGATTCAATGTGCATGTTCGTAGCTCTTTCCATGTCTATGATCCAGCTGATCCCCGTTGCAGTCATCAAGATACGCAGTGACCTTGGTTCCAAGTCTCCGGAAGATATAATCATTCCATCAATAATAGCAGGCCTTGTCTCAATGATAGTGTCGGTCGGCGCATGCAAATGGTTTGAGAGGAAAAACAACAATGTCTAGCATCCTTGGTATTTTTTCCATACTGTTTCTTCCTGTTCTGATAACAGTGATAATCCTTTACGGTATCAGAAAAAAAACACCTATATATGATGTTTTCATAGATGGAGCAAAAGACGGCCTTAAAACATGCATTGACATATTGCCGTTTATAATAGGAATATTTATTGCTATAGAAGCCCTGACTTCTTCAGGTGCTATGGAATTCATAGAAAAAATTTCATCCCCCGTGTTTGATTTTTTTAAGATTCCCGAAGAACTCATATCTCTGATATTTTTACGTCCTGTTTCCGGCAGCGGATCTTTAGTGGTGGCCGAAAAAATAATGGAAATTTCAGGACCGGATTCCCTTATAGGACGATCAGCCTCAGTAATGGTGGGCAGCTGTGAAACCATATTTTATGTTCTGGCGCTTTATTTCGGGGTGACTTCTGTAAAAAAAATGAGGCATGCTCTTCCTGCAGGCCTTATAGGTTACATCGCAGGAGTCCTTGCCTCCGTATATATCTGTATGGTCATATGAACCTGTTTTCACTTACGTTCATATATCCTCATTATCTCATCCGTATATCTGCCATCCGACTCATATACGCACAGTTCCTTCATTATGCTGAGTTCCCTGCCCCCACCGGCTGTACAATGGATAAGCGCTATATTAGGCACTTCACCTGCCCGAGGCATCACAAACCTTATGTCTTTCGGCTCCAGCCCGTTTTGCCGGCATGAGCAGAAAATATCGACCAGCCTGGATGGTCTATGGACCATGAAAAAATCGCCTTTTCCTCCGAGAAGCAATGATGCAGCCTTGACGAAATCATCCAGTACTGCAGATGTTTCATGGCGTGATATGAATCTTCCCGGATTTTTTGCCGGAATACCTCCTCCCCTTATGAAGTACGGAGGATTACATGTCACCACGTCCGGGCGTATATCTCCAATAGAAAGATCGTCAATTTCTGCAACATCTATATTCATGAAACTTATTCTTTCCTCAAGGCCATTGAGACGGCAGCTTTCCTCTGCCAGTTTTAGCAACTCCTTCTGTATCTCTATGCCGACAAAATCAGCATACTCATTTTTATGGCTCATTATAAAAGGTATCACTCCGGTGCCGGTCCCAAGATCCACGGCGCATTCAAACTCTTTGCTGATACTGCAGGCAAAGTCAGCCAGTATTACAGCATCCAGCCCATACCGGAAATTATCTGTATCCTGTATGAGCTTCATACCTCCAAACCCTATATTTTCTATGCGTCTCATATCAGTCCTTCATCAGCTCTTTTATTTCCTTTAGGATATCCTCTTCAAGATCAGCCAGATCATCTTCCTTCTTTTTACTGTTTTTCTTGTTTATACGCTTTATTTCTTCTTTTCCATAACTGTATATTTCAGTACTCAATTTAGGTTCCTGGTCATCTTCTTTTGATCCTGGTTCAAGTACAAGTCTTGCTTTTATTATATTTTCCAGTATGTTCACATCTGTAACTACTGCTATACCGTCAGGAGTCCTGATCTTCTCTCCTGAAGACGGCATACCCTTTTTAAGCTGCGAATACACCTCGTTTTCAAATTTCAAACAGCACATTAGTCTTCCACATATCCCTGATATTTTAGAAGGATTAAGCGACAGATTCTGCACTTTGGCCATTTTTATAGAAACAGGTTCAAAATCAGTAAGCCATGTACTGCAGCACAAGCTTCTGCCGCAGTTGCCTACGCCGCCTATCATCTTTGCCTCGTCTCGCACGCCTATCTGCCGAAGCTCTATTCTCATCCTGAATATAGATGCCAGATCTTTTACAAGCTCTCTGAAATCCACCCTGCCATCAGCAGTGAAGTAAAAAACGATCTTACTGTTGTCAAAAGTATATTCCACATCAATAAGCTTCATATCCAGCTTATGTGCATCAACCTTTTCCTGGCACAGTCTCATCGCTTCCTCTTTTTTTGCAAGATTTTCCTCATGCCTTTTCCGGTCCTTTTCATTTGCAACTCTTATTATGTTTTTAAGTGGCGCTACGAGATCACTCTCACGGACTTCCGTCCTGCCCATCGTGATCTTTCCGAATTCCAATCCTCTAGCTGTTTCTACTATGACATTATCACCTACATCCACATCCAGTTTTCCGGGATTGAAATAGTAAAGCTTTCCTGCATCTTTAAACTTTACTCCTACTACGTTAGTCATTATCTATCCTCCGATCACTATAATTAGATTCTTTATGGCATAGGAAGGTGAGACACCTTCCTTTATCTGCTTTCTTGCATTCTCTACAGCATGTATGCTGTCTATAAGCTTATCGCCCTTATAAACAGATATCTCTTTTCCTCCTTGTATCATCATATCTCTGAGAATCATCTGGATAGCATCAAGAAAACCGTATGCATCATCTCTGCTGCCTGCAACGCGCTCTATCTCCTTCCTTATCCTGTAGAAAGGTTCCCTCTTGAGAGCCATCAATGCTATTTGCTCTGCCTTCGCCAGCATTGGAGATGCATTGCTTTCTCGGTCATCATTTATCCTGTATTTAACACACCTTGACAGTATTGTCGGAACCAGATTTTCCATATTTTCCGAAAGAAGTATAATCACAGTTCTCCCCGGAGGTTCCTCCAGCGTTTTCAAAAGCCTGTTCTGAGCTCTTAATGTCATCGTATCGCTGTTTTCTATTATTACAACATGTCTGCTTCCCAGAGGTTTTGTCCTGATCATATCCTGCATTTTTATGATATCTGCATCTTTTATTGAACCGTCTTCAGGGTATATCCTTATCAGATCCTCATGGTTGCCATGGTCTATTTTATCACATATTCCACAAGCCCCACAGTTTTCTCCGAGTTTTTTGGGACACAATATACCTTTGACGAAACTTTCCGCAAAGCTTCTTTTATCGGTATATACAGGTGCTTCAAAAATATAGGCATGTGAGACGCGGTCACTTTCCACTATACCATTCAGTCTTTTTATCAATTTAGAATTTTTATCCTGTACTTCAAAACGCATCTGACACCTGCTTTACTTATGGGAACCCATCATCAGTCTGCAAACATGACTTTTTATATCCTTTTCGATATCCGATACGGACTGCCCTGCATCTATACTCAATATTCTTTCGGGAAAAGCGGATGTCAAAGCATCATAACCTGCTGAGACCCTTTTATAAAACTCCTCTGTCTCAAGTTCTATCCTGTCCTTACGCCTGTTTCCTATCCTGCGATCCACAGCATCTGTTCCAAGTTTCATAAGGAAGGTGATATCAGGCGCAATCCCACCGGCAGCATATCTGTTTATTATCTTGATACAATCCCCCATCTTACGACCGTATCCCTGATATGCTATACTCGAATCAACAAATCTGTCACATATCACTATCTTCCCCTGCTCCACAGCAGGCAATATGACCTCACTGACATGCTGTGCTCTCGATGCCGCATAAAGAAGAGCTTCCGTCATATCTGACATGTTCCTATTCCGAGGATCTAGTATTATCTTTCTGATCTTCTCTCCAATTTCCGTACCGCCGGGTTCTCTTGTAACCACTACGTCATATCCTTTTTCTTCAAGATATGCTTTCAGTCTTTTGATCTGGGTGGACTTACCTGATCCGTCGATCCCTTCAAAAGATATGAAATAACCGTTTTTCATTTTTCTTTTTCTCTGACCTTCCTTTTGTCCTTACGCTGTTTTCGTCGTTTTCTTTTACTTATACTGCTCTTTACAGACGTTTTGCTTTCATTGCGGCCTGCATTATCGTTTTGGAAATCATACGAATGATTCTCATTCCTCTTGCGATATCCGTTTGAAACGCCGCTGTTAAGAGGGGTCCTTCCCCTTTCTATCTCTCTGCTGTACTGCGGCCTGAAATCTCTGACGGGTCTTCCGGGATGTCCCTCGCCCGTCTCATTTTTCTCAAAGCTTCCGGCGCTGTTTTCCTTATCGCCGTTTTTCATGATATTACTGAGTTTTCCGTTGAGATTGTTGATCAGATATATCATTACAACTGCAACAGGAACGGTAAGAAGTAATACAAAGATAAATTTTATGAAACCCATGTGTCCTTATTCTTTCTTTTAATGCAATCCGATGTATAATCTTCAGCGTACATTATAACATAAAATCACTGTACAACATACTTAATTTTAGCCGCATGCCGCTTGATACATTTCTGTTTTATTATGCTGATGATAAAAAGCTGCCGCATATGAATTATATGTGGCAGCTTTTTGCTTACAAATTGTCAATCGACGAACTAAAACTGCATGCTGCAGTTTTTTACTCTATTATGACACCATCTTCATCTATTATTATGTCTTCAACGCCAGTATCATGTCCGGACTCATGCCGATCCATTCCTTTATCCTTCTTGATAGAATCAAGCAGCAATCCTTCTACCCTGTCAAGAATCTCAGGATTTTCTTCCAGATATTTTTTGACATTTTCACGCCCCTGGCCTATCCTGCTGCCCTCGAAACTGTACCACGATCCCGCCTTTTCGATTATTTTGGCATCTACTGCACAGTCAAGCACATCTCCTGCCTTGGATATACCTTCTCCATACATTATATCGAATTCTGCCTGCTTGAAAGGAGGCGCGACCTTATTTTTTACTATCTTGGCTCTCGTGCGGCTCCCCAATATCTGATCTCCGGACTTTATACTCTCGACCTTTCTTACATCTATACGCATTGACGAAAAAAACTTCAAGGCACGTCCGCCTGTCGTTGTTTCAGGATTTCCGAACATAACACCTATCTTTTCTCTGAGCTGATTTATGAATATTATTGTAGTATTAGTCTTGCTTATAACCCCGGCCAGCTTTCTCAATGCCTGCGACATCAATCTCGCCTGCATTCCTACTGTAGCCTCTCCCATAGCTCCGTCTATCTCATGCTTTGGAACCAGCGCTGCAACTGAATCCACTACAACCACATCTACAGCGCCGCTCCTTACAAGCATCTCAGCTATTTCAAGGGCCTGTTCACCATAATCAGGCTGTGATACGAGCAGCTCTTCTACATCCACTCCGAGATTGGCAGCATAGTCAGGATCCAGTGCATGCTCCGCATCTATAAATGCAGCACGACCGCCTTGCTTCTGGGCTTCAGCTATTATGTGAAGTGTCAAAGTAGTCTTTCCTGAAGATTCCGGTCCGAAAACCTCAACAATCCTTCCTCTTGGGACCCCGCCTATGCCTGTAGCCAGATCAAGGCTCATAGATCCGGTCGATATAGCTTCTATATTCATCCTGGCATTGTCATCACCTAATTTCATGACAGCACCCTTGCCAAACTGTTTCTGTATCTGAGCCATCGCTGCATCCAGCGCTTTTTCTCTTTCTTCTTTGCTGGCCGCTTTCATATTTACAGTTTCATTTTTATTTGCCATATGATTACCTCCGATTGGGGAACATCTGTTCTTTTTTATTATAATACATTACTTTTTTCACAAGGTCAAGAATATTCTCCTATTTTTGATAAATATAATTTTACATTAAAATGTAATTTATGTCAATTTTTTACATATCTTTTTTCCGATTATTTTCTCTTCGGTATAGATATAGAGTTTCTGTTTTCTCTGCGGTTTCTTTCATTATGTTCCTCTATAAGTCTTGTGATCTCTGCATCGGCATAGTTTATCTCTTTTCTGAATTCATCCGCTGAAACCTTGAAAGCCCCATTTCCGGTGATTATCATCTGTTCCAGTCTGTCCGAAGTAGCAACCCTTACATGGTATTCTCCGCTTTTCTCATGGGCAGTTTTTTCAATATACATATCGGCAGTTTCCGCTTCACGTGTATAAACAACTTCCACATTATCATGATGTTCCAGATGCCGTTCCCCGTTTTTGATCTTATATGCATCAAAAACAACTATCATATGACATTTCCTGTAACCCTGATAATTTGCCAGGATCTCTATCAGTGCCTGACGTGCCGAATCCATGTTGACTGCCGCCAGCTCCTTAAGATCATCCCATGCGAATATTATATTGTATCCATCTACCAGAAGATATTCTTCCAGCACTCTGGATGGTTTTATACTTATCTTGTTTTTATCCGGCAAAATCTCACGGCTGGGTATCCTTACGCGTTTCTCATGCCTTCCATATGTCCTTTCAAATATCCTCTCCAGCTCCTCTTCCTCTTCCCGAGAATTTCTGTAAGACAGGTCTGCTGCTCTGTGCATCACCTGAAAAATCCCGGTTCTTTCCGGCTTTACAATTCCCGGCACTTCACAATCTTCAGTATCCATATATTCATCAACCTTATCCCATTTTACCGAAAAACCTGATCCATTACTGCAAAATATTGAATCTGACGGATTTTCTGCATCACTATCAGGATCATATCCGAACCGCATCACTACTTCATCCTGATCATGGCACGGTTCATATCCGCAAGGATTTAATGATAAATATCCATACCCTCTGCTATATGAAGCTACTTCCATCTGATAATCCTTCATCTCAGAAACAGGAGCCTTGCCGGACAGCACTGCTGTTCCGCCGCATGTATAAGGCTCATCGAAATATCCTCCCATTTTCTGTATATCAGACATTGCTCTTCCTGCTACATCAGCCGGCATCTCCAGTCTAAACTCATACCACGGCTCCAGCAGGATACATCGAGCCTTTCTAAGTCCCTGTCTTAGAGCACGATATGTCGCCTGCCTGAAATCTCCTCCTTCAGTATGCTTGATATGGGCACGCCCTGTCAGTACCGTTATTTTAACATCTGTTACAGGAGATCCTGTAAGCACTCCAGGGTGCTCTCGTTCTGCCAGATGTGTCATTATTAATCTCTGCCAGTTTCTGTCCAGCACATCCTCACTGCAAATCGTATCAAGATGTATTCCACTGCCTCTTTTCCCAGGCTCTATCAGAAGCCTTACTTCTGCATAATGTCTGAGAGGCTCAAAATGTCCGGAACCTGTAACAGGCTCCGCTACGGTTTCCCTATAGGCTACAGTTCCTTCACTGAAGCCTATTTCAAAGTCAAAACGTCTCTTAATTATATCCTTAAGTACATCGGTCTGGACATCTCCCATAAGCATCACACATATCTCCTGCCTTGAGCTGTCCCATACCACCTTAAGCTGCGGATCCTCTTCTTCAATAAGCTTCATCTTTGAAAAAACATCATGTATATCAAGATGTTCAGGAATCCATACCTTATAAAACATCGCCGCCTCCATCAGCGGCTCCGGAGCATTTTGCTCAAAGCCCAGACCCTGTCCGGCATATGTGGTCTTCAATCCTGTCACAGCGCATATGTCTCCTGCATATGCTGTTTCACATGTAATGTATTTTTCACCTGAATATTTACGGATCTGCTCCGCTTTTTCCGGACTTGTTCCGGATTCACTGCTGTTGTATTCTATTAAATCTTTGGTGCTCAGCGATCCGCCGGTTATCTTCATATGGGTAAGCCTGTTTCCCCGGTGATCCCTGCTTATCTTATATATTCTTGCTCCGAACAATTCAGGATATTCATCCTCCATGCTGAACTCAGACAGTCCGCTAAGCAGCATATCCACTCCATCCAGCTTCAGAGCCGACCCGAAATAACACGGGAACAGCCTGCGCTCCGATATCGCTTTTCCTATATTGCTGCTTTCCAGCTTTCCATTTTCAAGAAAGCTTTCAAGAAGCATTTCATCGCATACAGCCACCTCTTCCAACCATTTCGCGTCTCTTTCTGCGGTAAAATCTACTATTCGACTATCAAGGCTGCTTTGGAGTTTTTCCAGCACTCTTTCCTTATCAGTATCTTCAAGATCCATTTTATTCACAAAAATAAAAACGGGTATATTATGACGAGCCATAAGCTTCCATAATGTCACTGTATGACTCTGTACAGAATCCCTGCCGCTTATAACAAGCACTGCATAATCCAGTACCTGAAGAACACGTTCCGTTTCAGCCGAAAAATCCACATGACCGGGTGTATCCAGCAGCGTAAATACGTCTTTCCCGCATTTTATCTCAGCCTGTTTGGAGAAAATCGTTATCCCTCTGTCCCTCTCCTGCGGATCCGTGTCAAAAAAGGCATCACGATGATCTACTCTTCCCAATTTCCTTATAGCTCCGGAGCTGTACAGCATGGCCTCCGATAATGTTGTCTTACCTGCATCTACATGAGCAAGTATACCCAATGTTATTTTTTTCATAAAACATATCCACTCTCATTTTTCAATAATCTATTTTTACCATCCGGGCATTATTATCCATAGGACTCCGTTCCATATAATCAAAAAGATAGTATCCGTCTTTCAGTCTTTCCAAATGAGTAAGTTTACGCAGAAGTCTGGGATCATCGGTATCATATCTTCCGCCTTTAAGATATCTGTGTAATACCGCCTCTCTGCTGTAAAATTCCTTTAAAAACCGCTTATCAGTCTTTTCTCTGCCTAAAAACGGAGGCCGGTTTTTTACATTGTCACGGAGATAATAGTCACACACAGCTGCCTCCATAAACCGTTCATTTTCATATTCCGGCAAGATGTCTTTTCCGAACTCAATAAGTATCTCGTATCTGCTGTTTCTCGATATATTTATCATATTGCTCCCATCTTCACGGAATCGCAGTGACAGCCGCTGGAAAAATTCGAAGGGGCTTTTAAACTTTTCCAGAAGGATGTCTAGCATATGTGAAAACTGTCGGCTGTTATAGTATATTTCCACCATTTCCTCCACACCTTTCAGCTTTCGCAGTTCATCATACGATATCCAGCGTGTCTCCAGCACTTCATAAGGCGGCTGCTTTGTATATTTAAGTCCGTATTCTTTGCACTTTTTTTCTATTGGAGAACCCTTCAGAACTTTTAAAAAGCCCAGCTGCAGCTGCTCAGGCTTCAGGAGAAACACATCATCGAATGATTTAGCGAAGCTTTTATAATCTTCAAAAGGCAGCCCTGCTATCAGATCCAGATGTATATGGACATTACCGCCTTTTTTAATCTGTGATACGGAATACTTAAGGCGTTCTATATCCGTAACACGATTTATCTCCTTCAATGTCTGACGATTAGTTGACTGCACCCCTATTTCAAGCTGCACCTGTCCAGTTCTCATTCCTCTGATCAGGCTGAGTTCCTCCTCTGTCAACAGATCTGCGGCTATCTCAAAATGAAAATTCGTCACACCGTTATCATTTTCCTTTATATATTCCCATATAGACACGGCACGTTGATGATCGCAGTTGAATGTCCTGTCTATAAATTTTACCTGCGGGATTCTGCATTTCAAAAAATATCCCAGCTCCTGCATTACAATGCTCAGGTCTCTGAATCTCAGATGCTTTTCTACAGATGACAGACAATAGCTGCATCGGAACGGACATCCTCTGCTGCTCTCATAATATATTATTCTATTGTCAAAATCCTTAAGTTCTCCGTAGGGAAACGGTATAATACTGATATCATCAGCTTCTTGACGGCTGACCATTTCCTTATATCCTTGATCATTTCTAAAGACTATTCCTCTCACGGATCTTAAAGCATGATCGTCAACGCGGACTCCGTCTGCTGAATCTTTCTCAAAAGCATAGATTCTTACAAGCTCCGAAAAAGGCTTTTCACCTTCTCCGCATATAACCCCCTTCAGATTTTTCAGCGAATCCATAATCTCGAAAGGATCAAAAGAAACTTCAGGGCCTCCCAGCCATATATCAAGGTCTTTCCTGATCATGCTTATATCGTCTGCAAGATCAGATATCTGTCTTATGTTCCATATATAACATGAGAACATCAGAACATCAGGATTTTTTTTATATATATCTTCCAAGATTTTCTCTGTCGGCTGATTTATTGTGTATTCGGCTATCTCTATAAATATTTCAGAGCCGCTGTATTTCAGAGTTTCCAGACGTTTTTCCGCATAGGCTTTCAGGCTGTGGACAGCAAGATTCGAGTGTATATATTTTGCATTTAATGCAACAAGAAGGAATTTCATTTTTATTACCCTTTATCTGAAAAATTTCAAAGTTTCTCTAAGCACCGTTTCCGGCGCTCCTGCAACTGACAATCTATGATCGCCTCCGTCAACAGTGACAATATCTATTCCGAAACGCTCCGAAAATTTCTTTGCTTCCAGGTAATCAACATCCTCATCTCTGCTGCCGTGGATCATCATTATTCTGTTTCCCTCAGGATCAAAACTTTTGAAAAGATCATGCTTTTTAAGATCATCGACAAATCCTTCTGTCAGCATGATGGAAGGCACATTATCGTAATCCAGTATTATATGTCCGTCTCTTTCAAGCTGCAAAGCCTGATCATCTGAGAGCTCATCAAAAAACTCATGCATATTTACCGCCGCGCTCCTCATAAATACACGGGCTCCCTTTATTCTGTATTTCATGAGATAATTCATTATTATATAAGCACCGAAGCTTGATCCGAAATATCCTGTCTCCGCATCCGGGAAATTTTCCGAAACCAGATCGCAAACAGACTTGAGGTCTGACATACAGTTGTCGATCATAAGCGAATGTCCATCTACAGGGCTGTCTCCATGTCCGGGGAAATCAAAGGCTACAACACCTATCCCTCTATCCGGCAGATGTTCCATAAGCATTTTCACATTCGGGCTTCCCTTGCTGCTGGCGAATCCGTGAGCAACCACCAATATTATGCTTTCATCTCCCTTTATCCTGGAAATATACGGTATATCATATCCGTATTCACTCTTCACATATCCGGTTTTCATATAAGACATCTCCTTGTTTTCACAAATCCTCATATATAACGGTCTATAACCACAGCGGTCCTGTTTTTTCTTGTCTTTCTGCCGACCTCACTAAGCACTGCTTTTCCTTTGCCCCTCAACACAAGTATGTCCCCTTCATTTATCTGCATGTCTGCTTTTTCACACTGCAGGCTGTTAACAAACACCACACCGGTTTTCACAGCTTCTGAAGCTTTTACGCGTGATATACCGAATGCAGATGATATCACATTATCCAATCTCATAGATGCCACTGTGTCCTTTATACGTAAAGTATCTTTCCGCGGCACATACAGTTTCTCAAGCGGTATGCATTCAGTGCTCAGCTGCGTACGTCCGGCTTTGTCGTAATTCATCAGTATGAATTCTTCTATTTCTTTCATCACTATTATATCTGCGCCCCGATCAGTGACAAGTATATCCCCTATCATTTCTCTCCTGATACCCAGACCTGTGAGAGAGCCCAGATAATCACGATGCGTGAGTTTTTTCCCTCCCGCCGCAGACCTGACACGTATTACGGAAATCAGTGATTCTGCATCATCTGCATACTCAGGCATAAAAACTGCCGCCGTACGTTCGGCATCTTCATATCCGCCATAAAACATATATCGTACGTCACTATTTTCGCGGCACATCTTCCTGCACATCGCCTCCACTAACGACCGCTGTCTGATATCCAGAAACCCTGTATTTGTAATACGGTACTGCCGGCAGCACTGTATGAACTTGTCCTCAGCCCCAGCCAGCAGTATTTTATCCTCCTTGACTGTTTCCATTATATTTACACAAACCCTCCTATAAAACCGGAGAGCCTCCTTTTACAAGGCTGCTCTCCATGATCATTTTCATCTAAGATTCTTCCACAGACCGCCAATCTCAGCCATGGCCTCCTTAGAGTCTGCCAGCTCTCCTGCCGCCCCGGCCGTATAAGTCTTTGAAAAAACCAGCTTCCATTCCAGATAATCACATATACATCCAAACTGCTTCGTTATCAGG
Organism: uncultured Eubacterium sp.; assembly: GCA_937966095.1. Lineage (GTDB taxonomy): Bacteria > Bacillota > Clostridia > Peptostreptococcales > Anaerovoracaceae > Lentihominibacter. Next base: position 69,997 of record CALCKF010000042.1, on the reverse strand, counting down.
CCGTACTGCGGATCATCCTGCTCTGCTTCTCCTATGACTATCACACCGACTTTTTTATCAAGGCCATGCATCTTTAAGGATCGTGAATAGAACTTGTCTATAATTACTTTCAGCTGTGCTGTTATTCCCCACCAATACACAGGGGTGGCAAATATGATTACGTCTGATTCCATTACGGCATCTACTATATCATTAGTGTCGTCATCAAAAACACACCTGCTTTCACTGCCGCATGCCTCACACGCTATACATGGTGATACAGCCGCATCATTTGCAGATATCTCCCTGATATGTACATCCTCTATGTTTTCAAATCCGCTTTTCAGCGCCTCCAGAGCTGCTACAGTGTTTCCCTTTCTAGGGCTTCCGTTCAAAATTAAAATTTTCATTTCATCCTCCGTTTTTATTATTTATCATTCAATAAATACCTTCTTCATCATACCGTGGAAGCATCCTGTAAATACTTGATTTCCTCTTATCAGAGATCCAGCAGTACGATTCCTCCCTTTTCATCATTTCCTGTTTCCCAGAGTTCTTTAAGAGGCAGCCAGTGAAACTTTCCATAAGTGGCTGCTTTTATAAAGCATACATCCTCCTTTATCCTGTACCCGATTACAAGGAACCAGTGCCATTCAAAAAAGTCAAACTTTCTGTCTCTATGTTTCAGCATCAGATATGGTACCGGTATTCCCTTATCTATTCTGTCTCTTATACTTTTTTCTGCTTTATCATACGCTTCTTTGCCGGATATACATGACATCGAGATATCTGCATTCTCTGTATCTTCAAGATAGGCCCTGACACCTGCCGCATATGTATCCAGATCTTTTATCCCCGATTCCCTTGGCTGCAGATACGGCTTCATCGACATGGCAAATTTCCTGTACTGCTTCCTGGAAATTGAAGATGCATCATATGGGCACAGTCCTGTTCTTCCTTTTTTCAATGCAAGATATATGAACGCATCACATGTAGTCAGTGCTGCACAGCCGCCTATATGCATCCACGGGTCCAGCATCCACCGCTGATTGCCTCCGTAAGAATCACCTATCATAAAATATTCAAGCTCTTTCTTCTCAACCATTCTGCGCCACCTTTCGTTTATCTGCACATCTTATTGTTCTGACCATGATCCATATAATAATCGTCCCAAGAACAGTTACAGCAGAACTTATAAGCAGCAGAGAATTCACCGACATGATGTCAAGTATTCTTCCTCCTGCTATACATCCCAGCACATTCCCGGATGTTATTGCTGTGGTGAACAGTGCCTGACCTCTGACAGCTTCGCCCTTTGTCATTACATGTCCTATAAATCCCACCATAGCGGGAAACAGCAGACCGTATCCAAGGATCTGATTGATCTGAGCTATATATATCAACATCATAGATCTGGCAAGATACATCATAGTTATTTTTACTGCAAAAAACACAGCTGCAATCCTCAGGAGAAATATATATGAGAACCGTCGTTTCAGCCTGTCAAAGAATATCATAGCAGGCATCTCCAGTATAGACATGACAAATATCACTATGCCCATCTGTTCCGTATTTCCACCTATGTTTTCAACGATCTGTATCGTGAAATTCTCCAGGATAACATTGCCGAAAAAAAGAGCTGCCACACCGACACTCATTACAACGAACCTGATATTATCTTTTATGAATCTGATAAAGCTTATATCTGTATCTTCCGGTTCTGTATGCTCAGTCCTGCCCTCTTCTGCTTTTTTCTCCAAGAAGATCATTTTCTGGAGGTCAGTCTGCTTTTTATAATGGCGCCCCGTTATTATTATTACAGCTTCCATAGCTATAAGTATCATAAGCCCTGAAAATGGTATGACATCGACACCGAGCGCTGTCACCATATATCCCATGACGAGCCCGAGCACCGCAGCGCTTAGAGACCCCATACTCCTTCCTATACCGAAACTAACATATATCCCGCTTTCACCAAGAGTAAAACTTAAAGAATTTATAAATGGATGGAGTGCTGTATGCACTACTATCAGTGCAGTATATGCAGCAGTCAGTCCTGCAGATCTGCTGCCGGTCAGCAAAACTGCAGCAGTAAGCATGAACAGCACCACTGTCATGGTCTTTATGACTGTTATATTACTTATCCTGTCAAATCTGTCCGTTATATCAGCGATTATACTCTGAACAATTACAGCAGCGATATTGCCTACCGCGATCACAAGCCCTATAGCAGTATTCGAGTAGCCTTTTCCCAGCATATATACTGATACGAATATACCCGCCACAGCATAAAACATCCAGTATGTACTCTGCATCAGAGCATAATCTAAATTCAAAACTGCTTTTCTGCTCATTTTTTTACAACTTCCCGAATAAACAATAATATGAAGAACAGCCGGATACTGTAGTACTATACATCCGTCATCCCGGCTTTCCTGACTAATAATATACCATATATTCACTGAAAAATCATCTGCCGCTTTTACTGTCCTGTTGTGGAAATTGACTTTTACGATAAAAAAGGGTACAATTTTTATAATAGATGTCTCCCGGAAAATTTATGAAATTATGTTGAACAATCTTTTTAATTTTATATATATCGGTGTTATCATACTCGGAGGCATAACACTGACACTGACAATAATACTGAATGCCAGGGAAAAGGACAGGAAACATCGTGCTGTGCTCATTTTCATCGCGTCAATTTTCGTGTATATGATAACGGATTTCATAACATATTACTTTCTTTCCATACTTGCATCCAGTTACCTTGTATTCATACTCATAACATTATCCGATACATTTTTCTGTGTGCTTACGACGGCCTGGGTATACATACTTCTTATAATGACCGGCTTGGAAAAGCACATAAAAATAGAATACGTGATAATTCCTTCTGCTTTCTATCTTGTTTCATCACAGATACTCTCCATATATCTCGGCAGGTATGATTCATATGTGCTTCATATTGAAAACGGAATATGGAAAACCGTGCTCCAGACTCTGAACGCCGGATATGATATTTTCATAATAATCATAGGTATAGTTTGTATAAGATTTCTTTTTAAGAATTATGAAGCAGGCAGAGAGCGCAGATCAAACCTTGTAATGTCACTGCTGCTGATCGGTTATATGTGTTATATCGCCTACTGGGACTACAGCGTATGGCTGAAGACCGAAGATAATCTCAACGATATATATGCCATTGACCCCCTAATACTGATGTATGCCATATTCAATGTGTTCACAATATATTATTTCTATATAAAGGACCCTCTCAAGATCAAGGAATCCCAGATAGCTCCGGAAGAGGCCATAAAAAAGATCTCACGGCAGTACGGCCTCTCGGAACGAGAGAAAGAAGTTCTGAGCCTTATCAACTGCGGTATGAGTAACCCTCAGATCGCAGCCGAGCTTTTCATATCCGAAAATACTGTAAAAAGACATATAAACAATATTTTCAAAAAAACAGGTACACAGAGCAGACATGAAATAATATTCAGGATATCAAACATAAAATAATTTCTGAATATATTTTTTCATCCGGTGTTATTATCCGGATGTTTTTTTATGTTTTTTATTTTTTAGGCAAAAACCGCAATATAGTACACAGAATCAGGAGTATAATTAATATTGAAAGGAGTGAAAACGTGGATGACAATATAGCATCACAAAATTTAAATCTACAGAAAAAACAAAAATTACAGGAAGAAAATTTAAAATCAGAAAAACAGATTTTAAAAGTTTCTTTTATCGGCAGTCTGCTCTTTCTTTTATCGGAATGTGCGGCAGCCTTTTTCACACATTCTCAGGCTGTCCTGATGGACTGCATCTATGATCTGGTGGATCTTGCAATGTTGGGTCCGTTTATGATCCTTGTTCCAAAACTCTACAGACCGGTAACCGAAAAATGGCCATATGGATTTGCTCAGATAGAATCCCTTTTTATAATAATAAAGTGCGGACTTCTTCTGTTTCTCGATGTACAGCTTCTCACCGACAGTGCTCAGCTGATAATGGATGGCGGTCATTTTGTAAATGCCGGAGCTGTCGCCGCTTTCGAACTTTTCGTATCAGTATCTTGCATAGTCATGTTCTTTATTCTTCGCCATATGAACAAAAGATTTTCATCGCCTACGGTTTCTGCAGAGCTTTATATATGGAAGCTGGATGCTTACAGTACTGGAGGAGTAGGCCTTGCATTCCTTGTACAGCTGTTACTTCAGATGACTCCGCTGACATGGATCGTTCCATATATAGATCCGGCCATAGCCATATTCATGGCGGTCATCCTGGCAAAAGAGCCTGTCATGATGATATATGATGCATTAAAGAGTCTCATACTTGTGGCACCGAAAAAAGATGTAGTTGATAAAGTCAGATCACAGATAAATGAAATATTTGCCGATTACGGATTCTACACGGATTTTCTGGACATAGTCAAGACAGGACGGAAGGTCTGGATAGATATTTATATCACCCAGAAAGATGACCTTATCAGCATGAATACCCTTAAGCAGGCCCATGACGATATCGTCAACAGACTGACACCTGAATACGAAGATATATTCGTGGAACTGATCCCGGAAATAGAACCTGTAAATATCAGACCATGATGATATCGATAATAAAGGGAACATAAAATTTGATATGTTCCCTTTTTATATCAGCGCTCATCCAGTAAATTTCCTTTTATCAATGAATCAGCCATATTCCTGCCTCCAAGTACCCATATGAGATCCCCGGGCTGTATCACTGTCTCTATATCAGGCTTTATCATTGTAAGATCGCCTCTTTCTATACCTATTATCGTTCCTCTGTACTTTTTGCGTATCTGTGAATTCTTTATTGACTTTTTTGAGAACTCTGAATTGCCGTCGATCTTGATAGGACAACAGATCAATTGATTTTCAGGCTCTATGCCATAGAACGTCTGTCCATATATATAATCCTTGAATATCATATCATCTCTATCGGTATATTCTATGCATTCATCTTTCTCCAGCAGAATTGTGCATGCATCTATCTCGTTTTCCGTTCCCAGCATATGGAGAATGTCACCTTCCATTACAGGTTCGCTGCCTGAAGGCAGATTGATGTATTCATTCCCTCTGATTATTTTTATTATTGTTACACGGAATGCTTTGCTTTTGGTAAAGTCATATATTGTCTTATTATCAACAGTATCGGTAACCTCAAATTCAGCTACAAGAAGTCTCTCATCAAGCCAGTGATATTCGCCTCTTATGGCATTTTCTCTTTTCTGTCTTGCCAGCATACGTTCAGAAAAATTTGCCATAAACCGCATCTCCATGTTTATAGTTATACCTCTTATATAATCAGATCTGAGTATCAGCATTATCGGTATAAGGGCAAGGAGGAGAAGCAGCATAAACGGTATCCTGTATATTTCCCTTATGATAAGAGCCAGGAAACATGCGGCAATCAGTATCCTGATAGCCTTCAATGTAAGAAGCGGCAGTCTGTTGGATCTGTGCTTCAGCCAGAGCTTTGTGAAAAGCGCCGTGTTGGTGCCGTGCATAAGATTAACGAATGGAACCATCGCGGCACATGTAATAAATGCAGTAGCAAAATCGGCAAACGGACCCGATGATATATGACTCTTAAGGAAAGGCCACAGCTGTTCTGTTCCCAGCCAATATATTATAAACATGACAACACTGCATACTATGGTCCTTGATATAACCTTTTTTATATAATCCTGCCAGTCTTTATCCTTATCGTCCTTGCTCTGGTTTTCAGATGTATTCTTTCTCAGGAATATTTTTATGCTGTCAGGCATTTTTGAATCCATTACCTGATACACTTTTTCCGAACCGTTTATAAATAAAGGAGTAGTAAACGTGGTTATTACAGAAACACATACGACAACAGGATACAAAAAATCACTTATCACACCAAGACCGGTACCCAATGTGGCTATGATAAAGGAGAACTCACCTATCTGTACCATGCTGAAGCCTCCTCTTATGGCTGTCCTAAGCGACTGGCCCGAAAACAGTATCCCTATAGTGGCAAATGTCATCTGACCAAGAATCGTAACGATTGTTATTATCAGAATAGGTCCTATATATTCCACAAGGAGATCAGTCTCTATCATCATACCTACAGATACGAAAAATATTGCTCCGAAAAGGTCTTTCAAAGGTTTGACTATACGTTCAATATACCCGGCCCTCACTGTTCCGGCCAGTATAGAACCTGCCAGGAAAGCTCCCAATGCTTCCGAAAAGCCTATATAAGCGGCAATGACCACCATACCGAGACATATCGCAACAGATACTATCAGCATCATTTCATCATTCATAAGTCCGGAAACTTTTTTCAAAAAGCTCGGTATCAGATATATGCCTAAGATCAGCCATATGACGAGAAACATCAGCAGCATCCCGATCTCTTTGAACATCATGACGCCGGAAACACTCTGACTGACCGATATTGTAGACAGTATTATCATCATGAAAATACCCGCAATATCCTCTATTACAAGAGTGCTTAATACAAGCTGTGCAAATTTTTCCTTTTTCAGATTATATTCCTCATACGCCTTTAATATTATCATGGTGGATGACATTGACAGCATGCCGCCCAAGAAAATGCAGTCCATCCTGTCCCAGCCAAGCAGGCTTCCGATACCGGTGCCTATGAATATCATGGCGATCATCACCGTCATCGCCGTGACGAATGCACTGCCTCCTACAGTGGCAAGCTTTTTGAAGCTGAACTCCAGACCAAGACCGAACATGAGAAACACTACACCTATATTGGCCCATACATGTATATCTTCTGATTCGACCACAGTAGGTAAATATGCGAAATTCGGACTTATCAAAAATCCCGCAACGATATATCCCAATACTACGGGAAGTTTTATCATTTTGAATACAATCGTAACTATACCCGCAACTATAAGGATCAATGCGAGATCTGAAATCAAATAATCAAGAGTCAATAATAATCTCCTTTCACTTCTTCATTGCCTGACTTTCGCTATCTTCCTCCTTGTTGAATATGACAGAAAATGTAGTACCTTTACCCACCTGGCTTTCTACTTTCAATGTCGCACCGAAAAGGACCGCGATATGTTTTACTATAGAAAGACCAAGGCCTGTTCCCCCTGCTTTTTTCGATCTGGATTTATCCACTCTGTAAAAGCGTTCAAATAGCCTTTCGTGATGCTCCGGTGCTATGCCTATACCCTCATCCTTTACGTTTATCACTATTTTATCGCCTTTATCATGTGCATCTATCCATACACGCCCTCCATCATCGGAATATTTGATGGCGTTTTCCGTCAGATTCATTATCATCTGCCTGAATCTGTCTGCAGAGCCCTTTATATTGATGCTGCCGTCAAGATCCTGAAGTATGTCTATACCCTTATCATCTGCAATAGGCTTAAGAGCTGCAACAGTGTTCTCTATTGCCTCTTTAACATTGAAACTGTATCCTTCAGCTTCTTTTTTGTTTTCTATATCAGAAAGTACCAGCAGATCCTGTATCAGCCTTTTCAGTCTCGATGTTTCTATAGCTATTATGTCTATGAATTTAGTTCTTATTTCAGGATCTTCAGCTGCGCCTTCCTGAAGTGTCTCGATAAAGCCTGAGATAGATGTCAGGGGTGTTTTGAGCTCATGGCTCACATTTGCCACGAACTCCTTTCTTATAGCCTCTGCTTTCTTGCTTTCTTCTGCAGCGGCCTCCATCTCTTTTATTTTCTGCGAATATGGTTTTATTATATAAAAATAACTCTGTATGGTTATAAGGAGCATTATAACCAGATATATGATCATTATCAGGCGTATACTCCACTCTGTAGACTCCATAAGCTGTCTTCCCGTCTCTTCCTGCAAATCGGGCACCATCCTCAGTTTCCATACAAAGAACACTGCCAGAACAGTAGATATCACGGCTTCTGCCAGCAATACTGTAAACCTGGTCTTCATTTCACTTTATATCCTTTTCCTCTTATGGTCTCTATATACTCCTCGTTCCTGCCATCATCCAGCTTCTGTCTAAGGTGCCTTATATGCACATCTACCGTCCTGGTCTCACCGGCATAATCTATTCCCCATACATTGTTCAGCAGCTGGTCTCTGGTAAAAACATGCCCTCTGTTCTCGACGAGATATCTCAGGAGCTCGAATTCTTTTATTGTCAGTTCCACATATCTGTCACCAACCTTGACCTCATGGCGTTCTATATTCATACTGAGATCTCCTACCTTAAGCACTGTGTCAGAATTTTCTCCTGTCTCCGGCGCAGTCTCATATCTCCTGAGGACCGCCTTTATCCTTGCCATCATTTCCCTTATACCGAAAGGTTTTGATATATAGTCATCAGCACCATATTCAAGCCCCATAACTTTGTCAGTTTCTTCCGTTTTTGCCGTTATCATTATTATCGGAGTGTTATTGCCCTCATCTCTGAGTTCCTTGCATATATCATAGCCGTTTTTCCCCGGCAGCATAATATCAAGCAGAACGAGATCAGGCTTTTCACTATGCACCATTGTTATTCCCATTATGCCGTCTTCTGCAGCTATGCCGTCGTATCCGTTGGTTTTTAAATTATAAAGTATAAGTTCTCTTATGTTGGGCTCATCTTCTACGATCAGTATCTTTTTCATATCCGCATATCTCCTTGTCCGTTATCCAAAGTCTACTGCGCTGATGTTATTTTATAATATCACATTTTTTCCACTTTCTCAATGCTGTGCTTTTCAATGACTGCATCAGCTATGTTATTGCAATAATCGCCTATCTTCTCTATATCATGTATCACATCAGTATATATCACTGTAAATTCAGGAGAACATTTCTTCTGATTGAGCCTTACGATATGATGCTTTCTGAGGTCCTTTTCTCTTTTATTCATTTCCTTTTCCATTTCACGGATCTCATATGCAAGATCTATATCGTTTTCATCAAGAGATACTATGCTGTTGCCGGCCATTTTCTTCGCCAGATCGAAACAGCTGTATATTTCAGAATATGCTTCCTCGGAAAATTCATACGAATTTTTTATCTTAGCATCAGCAAATTCCGCTATATTCTTACAGTGATCTCCTATGTGCTCTATATCTGCAGCCACATGCATAAGGCTGGATATCTTGGCTCCCTGTTCCTCGGTGTTTGTCTCCTTTGACACCATCGCCGAAAGATAACGTACTATGTCGGCCTGCAGCTTATCCACAATATCTTCTTTTTCCATTACATCTTTTACGGCGGCACTGTCGTTGCCTATGAAGGCCTTCTGAGCTGAAACTATCATGTCGAATGCCATTTCCGCCAATCTTCCCAGCTCCTTAGTCGCCAGATGTATAGCCGCAAATGGCTGCTCCAGCACATTATAGTCGAGAAAAACAGGCTCTGAAGGCAATCTTTCCAGATCTTTGCCCGGAACGATCTTTGTCACTACCTTTACAAGAACTCCTATGAGCGGAATAAATATCATCGTATTGAAAAGGTTGAAACAGAGGTGTGCATTGGCTATCTGCCTTGCGATTACATCCACCTCATCTCCCTTTGGAGAAATCATCTCTATGAACTGTGCATAATAAGGAATGAACCATATGAATATGAGGGTACCGGTAAGATTGAAAATAACATGCGCTGCAGCTGTCCTCTTAGCTGCTACAGATGCACCTATGGAAGCCAGCACTGCTGTTATAGTGGTTCCTATATTGTCTCCAAAAAGTATAGGGAGAGCTCCCTGAAGTCCTATTATACTGCTCACACCGTCAGGACCGGCCGTAGCGGCAAGATTCTGAAGTACGGCAATGGTCGCCGAACTGCTCTGCACCACTACTGTCATGCCCGTTCCCAAAAGCACTCCAAGTACAGGTATGTCCTGAACCTGCATCATAAGGTCTATGAAAACAGGAGAATTAGCCAGCGGCTTCATAGTGTCTCCCATAATATTTATTCCAACGAACAGCACACCAAATGCAAAAATCGTCTGGCCTATATATGTAAGTATCTCTTTTTTCTTTATAAAAAAATACATTACGAATCCTACTGCGACGAAAGCCCATGCATAGTCTCCTATGCTGAAAGCTATCAGCTGTGCTGTTATTGTCGTACCTATGTTGGCACCCAGCACTATACTTATCGCCTGAGGCAGCTTCATAAGTCCTGCACTTACAAAGCCGATCACCATAACAGTTGTGGCACTGCTGCTCTGAAGAACGGCAGTTACCAGAGCACCCGCTATAACACCAAGTACAGGATTTCTTGTCAGCAGGGAAAGTATTTTCCTCATTTTCTCCCCTGCAGACTTCTGAAGTCCGTCGCTCATGAAATTCATACCGAATATGAACAGAGCCAGACCTCCCAATAGCGTCATGATCATCTGGAAAGTTTCACTACTCATTTGATTGCTTCTCCTTCTTGAAAATCCGTTTCAACATATATTTTAATTACAGCTTAATAATATATATATGTACAGTTAACAAAAAGCATCCAAAAGTTAATTAAAAGTTAAATTTATGTAAAATGAGCTTTCCTGTTTTTCATATCCTTTATAATATGCTATCTGCTATCGGCATCTATTGCCTTGAAATTTATATCCTTCAGTACGGCGTTGGCTATGTTGTCACAGCTGTCCCCGATTTTTCTTATACCGTTTATCACATCTGTATATATCACTGAGAATTCAGGAGAACACTGCTTCGTATTGAGACGCTCCATATGTTTGCGGCGCAGCTGTTCTTCCATTTCTTCCATTTGCTTCTGCTGTTCCTTTACAGATCTTGCCAATGGTGTATTTCCGGTATTCAGTGCCTCTATCGAATCCTCCACCATCCTGCTTCCGTGAGCAAAGCACTGATATATCTCCGCACATGCCGAATCTGAAAAGTTATATCCGTATGTTATCTTGTCCATCGCGAATGCCGCTATATCCTTACAGTCATCTCCTATATGCTCCACATCCGATACGACATGCATAAGCCCCGATATCGTTGCCGCCTGGTGCTCTGTTACTGTTTCTACTGAAAATATCGAAGAAAGATATTTCACGATCATATCCCGCAGATTATTGACTACTTTATCTGTTTCGATCACTTTTTTAGCGGCTTCCATATCATTTCCCAAAAAAGCCTTCTTGGTTTCAACTATCATGTCTGCTGTTATCTCCGCCATACGTTCGATTTCCTTGGTAGCCATGTGTATTGCCACAAAAGGCTGCTCCAGAACATTATAGTCCAGATATACAGCCTCCATAGGACCTTTATCCACGTCGGTCCCAGGTATCAGCTTCGTTACGAATTTTGCCAGAGCACCTATGAGAGGCAGGAATACAATAGTCGTAGCTACATTAAAGCATAGATGTGCATTTGCTATCTGCCTTGCGATTACATCAAGTTCATCGCCGCCCGGCGAAATCATCGTTACGAAATCCGCGATATACGGTGTGAACCATATGAATATCAGCGTTCCGGCAAGATTGAATATGGTATGGGAAATCGCCGTACGCTTAGCGTTTATCGTTCCTCCTATCGAAGCCAAAAGAGCTGTCGTAGTAGATCCTATGTTAGTCCCGAAAAGTATAGGGATCGCTCCTGCAAGGCCTATGATACTGCTTACACCGTCAGGTCCGGCCGTGCTGGCAAGATTCTGCAAAACAGCGATGGAAGCCGAGCTGCTCTGAACTATTGTGGTCATTACGGCACCTACAATGACCCCCAGAACAGGAATATCGGCCACTTTAAGCATCAGATCGGAAAACACTTCACTTTGAGCCAGCGGCTCCATAGCCGCCGCCATTATATTGAGGCCGCAGAAAAGTATGCCGAAAGCAAATATAGCCTGTCCGAAATCAGTGATCTTTTCTTTCTTGAACTTGAAAAAGAACATTATGAAGCCTATTATTACGAATATCCATGCATAGTCGCCTATCTGGAACGCCACCAGCTGAGCCGTAATACATGTCCCTATATTCGCTCCCATTATTATGCTTATCGCCTGCTTCAATGTCATCAGATTCGCCGATACAAAACCTATGACCATAACCGTCACCGCACCACTGCTCTGCAGCACGGCTGTAGCAGCAGCCCCGGCAAGCACACCTATAAAAACATTTCTTGTAAGCAGAGCAAGTATGCTCTTCATCTTTTCTCCTGCAGCTTTCTGAAGACCTTCACTCATAAAATTCATACCATATATGAACATAGCCAGTCCACCCAGAAGCTGCAACACGATCTTGAAGCTTTCCACATTCATTTCTTCACCATTGTCCCAATCAAAAAACTGTCTGTTCCGCGATAATTCTCTGTTAATTATATTGTTAAATCCATATTAAGAAAAGCGTTGTAATGTTAAGGTTATGTTAAGAGTTTGTTAAATGGGCCTATGTCTGCCTTTTTCTGTGATTATATCGTAAACCAAGCTTTGTAAGCAGCTTCACGATAGTAACCGGGCACATTTTCCTGAATTTATATCGCAGATGCCCATATTACAGCTACATACGATATTTTTTGTCCCGTTATCCTGCGATTGATAGTAAATAATATCGTAAAACCGGTTTTCAAAGGTTTATGCGATATAATTTTCTATACAACAAAAAAAAATATCGCAGAATCTATTTTTAAATACTTATGCGATATTTCAGCTGTAATTTAGACTTTTTCACCTTCTTATCTTGCGATTTTCCATATAAAAGTGAGCAATTATATGGATCATTTGTCTTTTCTTTTTAAACATTGATTTTGAATGTCAAAAATCATCACCACCCTTCAAAAGGGTGGTTTGCTCGTGGCTATAAGCCCCGGTCACCTACCCGCGTCTCAAGGCGCGGGCTTTTACTTTGTTCAAGCCTCATTGTATTTGCCTCCTTTGCATTCCCCTTGAAGGGGATCTTATTTACTTCTTAAATGGATCTTCGTATTCTTTCACGCTCAATTTATCCAATGCGATATCATGCTTATCTTGTTCCTGAATATATTTCTTTATTGTTGCTTCGTTGAGCCCAATGGTACTTACATAATACCCTTCTGCCCAAAAGTGTCTGTTCCCAAATTTATATTTCAGCTTTGCATGCTTATCAAAGATCATGAGTGCACTTTTTCCTTTGAGGTATCCCATGAAGCTTGACATACTTGTTTTCGGAGGAATACTAATTAGCAAATGCACATGATCAAACATCATATACCCTTCAATGATTTCCACTCCCTTGTATCCACACAACAATTTCAGAATCTCTCGAATGCTTTCTCTGTATTGATTATAGATTACTTTTCGTCTATACTTTGGAGTGAACACAACATGGTATTTACACATCCATTTTGTGTGCGCCAAACTATTTATTTTATTTGCCATAAAAATTCTCCTTTCATAATTACAATGAAGCTTGAACAACCTCATTGTACTGGACGGGAGAATTTTTTGGTATGACCTCCGACGCGCACCCGCATAGCGGGTGGTTTATTGTTTCGCACACTTCGCGTGCTCAACGGACTTAAAGCTACATAATAAAAAGACCGTATCGGCTTTTACACCGATACAGTCTCTTTTACCTTGCATATACAGTATGCCTATTCCATCTCTCTGAACAGGTTCACCATTTCTATAGCACCTTCTGCACAGTCTGAACCCTTGTTTCCGGCCTTGGTGCCTGCACGCTCGATTGCCTGCTCAATATTTTCTGTAGTAAGGACACCGAACATCACAGGGATACCGCTGGCAAGGGATACCTGAGCTATCCCTTTTGACACCTCATTGCATACATAATCATAATGTGTAGTGCTTCCACGTATCACCGCTCCAAGGCATATAACAGCATCGTATCTTCCGCTTCCTGCCATCTTTGACGCCGCCAGCGGGATCTCAAATGCGCCCGGAACCCATGCTATGTCGATATCGTCGTCGGCCACGTCATGACGCTTCAGCGTGTCGAGAGCTCCCGACAGCAGCTTTGATGTGATGAACTCGTTGAAACGCGCTGCAACGATCCCTACTCTTATCTTCTTTGATACCAGTTTTCCCTCATATACTTTCATTGCTATACCTCCCGTATCTTTTGATCATTTAATAATTAAGGATATGTCCCATTCTTTCCTGCTTCGTCTTCAGATAACGTATATCGCACTCGGTTGCCTCCATCTGTATAGGCACACGTTCCACGATCTCCATACCGTAGTCCGACAGCTGATATACCTTATCCGGATTATTGGTCAGAAGTCTCAGCTCCTTCGCACCAAGATCCTTTAATATCTGTGCCCCTATGAAGTATTCCCGTAAATCAGCCGGGAATCCAAGAGCCAGATTGGCATCGAGTGTATCCATTCCCTTATCCTGAAGCTCATATGCCTTCAGCTTATTGATAAGACCTATACCTCTTCCTTCCTGCCTCATATAGAGGACGATACCTCTTCCTTCCTTTTCTACCTGTCTCATGGCAGATGCCAGCTGATCTCCGCAGTCACATCTCAGCGAACCGAATGCATCCCCTGTCAGGCATTCCGAATGGACACGGCAGAGAAGATTTTTGCCGTCTCCTATCTCTCCCTTGACAAGAGCCACATGATGTTCTCCGTTCAGCTTGTTCACATATCCGTGAGCTGTAAAATTACCGTACTTCGTCGGCATCTTCACCACCGCTTCACATTCCACCAGCTTCTCGAATTTCTTGCGGTGATCCTGAAGCATCTTTATGGATATGAACTTCATGTCATATTTCTCTGCCAGCTCAAACAGCTCCGTCTTTCTCATCATCGTGCCGTCATCCTTCATGATCTCACAGCACAGACCACACTCCTTTAAGCCTGCCATACGGAGAAGATCCACAGTAGCTTCTGTGTGTCCGTTTCTCTCAAGAACACCGTTTTTCTTGGCTTTGAGAGGAAACATATGTCCCGGACGTCTGAAATCCTGCGGCTTCGCATTATCATCTACACAGGCTCTTGCTGTGATGCCGCGTTCCTCTGCCGAAATCCCGGTAGTGGTGCTTACATGATCTATGGATACGGTGAATGCCGTTTCATGATTGTCGGTATTCTCACTGACCATCTGCGGTATCTGCAGCTTTCTGCAGAATTCCTCACTCATCGGCATGCATATCAGCCCTTTAGCTACGCTGGCCATGAGATTCACATTTTCTGTAGTGGCAAATTCCGCCGCACATATCATGTCTCCCTCATTTTCTCTGTCAGGATCATCGGTGCAGAGGATTATCCTGCCTTTCCTAAGATCTTCGAGTGCTTCCTCTATAGTACTGAATCTGTTCATATAAACCTACCTCCTTGTATTATCAGAATCCGTTCTTTATCAAAAATTCTTCGGTTATACCTCCGGATCTGCTGTCCGGTGTCATGAGTTTTTCCACATATTTTCCGATTATATCGTTTTCTATATTGACACGCTCCCCCTGACGTTTCATGGAAAGCGTAGTGTTTCCAGCAGTATGAGGTATCACCGACACCTTGAAATATGCAGGTGATATCTCCGCTACCGTCAGACTTATTCCGTCTATGGCCACCGATCCCTTTTCCACCACATAGCGCATTATCTCTTCCGGTGCATCTATCGTGTACCACACCGCATTGTCATCTCTTTTTATGTCAGTTATAACTCCTGTTCCATCTATATGTCCTGATACGATGTGCCCGCCGAATCTGCCGTCTGCCTTCATGGCTCTCTCCAGATTAACGGCGCTTCCGGTCTTGAGAGTCCCCAGAGAAGACCTGTTCAATGTTTCGTGCATAACATCGGCACTGAATTCCGAGGATGAAAATCCGGTTACCGTCAGGCACACTCCATTCACAGCTATGCTGTCTCCAAGCCTCACATCCTCCAGCACCTTTGAGGCCTGTATCTCAAGTACCGCTGATGCTGCGCCTTTTTTAATATTTTTTATCCTTCCGGTCTCCTCTATTATTCCGGTAAACATCTTGTCACCTCACTTTCCAGCAGGATATCATCACCCAGTACTGTGATCTTCGGCTTCGAAAGCATTACACCGGCATCCGGTGATGCTGCGCCTTCTCCTCCCACTGGAGAAGGTGCATCTTTTCCTCCTAAAATTTTCGGAGCCACGTATGCCTGCACCTTATTGACTATCCCGGCACGCAGTGCCGACCAGTTCAGCGTTCCTCCTCCTTCAAGGAGCACGCTGTCTATCTTCATACGTCCCAGCTTTTCTGTCAGCTCTGACAGATTCGTATGTCCGTCCTTGCGGCCCACATGCAATATCTCACATCCCGCCTTTTCAAGTTCCGCAGTCCTGTAACCGTCATCTGATGCTGTGGCTATAACTGTACGGTATCTTCCGGCGGTTCTTACTATCTGTGATGTCGTTGGTATCCTCAGATCGGTATCACATATGACTCTCACAGGATCTTTTCCGCCTTCCATTCTGCAGTTGAGCAGCGGATCATCCCTCATCACCGTTCCTAACCCTGTCATTATAGCTGAATACCGGTTCCTGTCCTCATGCACACGCTTTCTGGCCGTTTCCGCAGTTATCCATTTTGATTTTCCCGTAAATGCAGCTATCTTTCCATCCATAGTCATTGCGTACTTCATTACAACATAAGGCCTTCCTGTCGTTATATAATGAAAAAACACCTTGTTTATATCGTCACATTCATCCTTCATGAATCCTTCCGTTACATAAATGCCATGATCTTTCAATATACGTACACCTTTGCCTGCCACAAGAGGATTTGGATCGGAAGATCCAATCACTACACGCTTTATCCCGGCATCTATTATCGCTTCAGTACAGGGCGGCTGATGCCCGTGATGACAGCACGGTTCAAGTGTCACATACATATCTGCACCATCCGGAGATTCGCTGCATGCCTTTAATGCCTCCCTTTCGGCATGAAGGTCGCCGTACCTTCTATGATATCCACTGCCTATTATCCTGCCGTCTTTGACTATGACCGCACCTACCATCGGATTTGGGCTCACATGTCCGCACCCTTTTTCGGCAAGCTCCAGCGCCAGACGCATATACTTTTCTCCCGCCATTTTATATACTACCTCCGGTCAAATATAAAAAGCTCTGAAAAATTATTCTTCAGAGCCTGTATTAAACCAACATCAGTCTTTGCGATATTCTGCCACCAAAAGATAAAAAGCTTTCAAAATAAAAACTCTGAAACAACTTAAAGAGGTTTCAGAGCTGATGGTCTCAAAATATACGCAGTGATGCGTTTTAAAATCTTCTTCCATCCAGACTATACTGTCGGTTTTGGAATCTCACCAAATCCTGACTTGGACACATGCCAAGTCCTGTGTTCTCACACTCGCGGACTATACCGCCGATCGGGAATTTCACCCTGCCCTGAAGATCAATATTCACTTATATATTATATACTATTCTCCTATTTCATTTTTGTCAAGCATAATCATACATATCTTATCAAATATCTTGTCCAGACTCCGTCAGCCTTTCAGTAAGCACCTTGATGCAGTTTCCGTATTCACCGTCAAGAAATATCTTTTTTGTTTCGCCGCCCTGAAGAAATATGCTGCTCCTGCTGATCCTTACTATATCCTCCGGCATGAACAGGCCTTTTTCATCCTTTTCTTTCCTTCTATCGTCGCTCATATTCTCAGCCTTGACCATTTTTTCAACTATATTTTCACCGCATCTGCATATCAGATTATGAATATACATATCTTCTCTGACTCCTGTATGTTCCGGCACTGTTACAAAGCATATCTTCTCCGATATTTCCATACATGCCAGATCCGCTGCAGATGTGCTGCTGCCTATATCCATTATTATCACATCATACCTTCCGCAATCTGTGAGAGATGATATGAACACCCCCAGCTCATCAGCCGTCAGCTCTTTCAGAGGATTCCTGCCTCGGCAAGGAGCAAAAGTCTCCATTCCGAATCCTGATCTCACTATATGGCTATCTATCACAGGGCCGGTATTTTCTCCGTCACGTGATCCTATCTTCTTAAGACGATCCGGCTTGAAAAGATGGTACAGATACGTACCGGCTCCTTTAATATTTGCCGGACAATCTATGAAATCACCTGTGGATTCAAATTCCTCAAATGACAGGTACATCACGCGTTTACCGCAGAAGCGGCACAGTTCCTGCGCCACTGACATGGATAATGTGGTGCATCCCGTGCCTCCTCCACAGGACACAAAAGAAAATATCTCTGTTCTGTTTCTGTTTATATTAGCTATATGATTTCCTGTTAGAAGAGTATATATCTCGAAAATATCTGCTATCATAGCCTGTACCTGACTGTATTTATATATGCAGTACTTTCCTTCATCAGCATCCTTTGCTGCCATCGACTGTTTTTCCGAAAGTAGCACTATCCTCCCTCCGAATGCTGTCTCGGCTTCTTCTCCGTCCCACATTATTATATCGACAGACTCAGAATCAGGTATCATATATCTGTCCCTGCAGCTCATTCTGCAATCAAAAAATTCATCCTTTCCCATTATCCTGACAAAGATCTGACTGCAAAGATGAATTAGAGCGTACCCGAGAGCCCTTCCGTATTCTCTGTCATCTGTTATAACAAGAATCGATATATTTCCCATATGATTTCCACCCCCAGCAATTAATGGAATATTTTTACTTTTATACATAGTAACTTATATGGAAAATATTGTCAATTATTTTTTTCTATCCTTCTTCTTAATTCTTTTATGGCATCAGACACTCCGCCCACCTGATCTATTATACCTGCATCCACCGCTTCACGGCCGAAAAGTATAGTTCCTACATCGTTAGACATATTGTCGTTGCAGTTTATCAGTCTCAATATTTCTTCGCGTCCCGCCCCTGAATGTTCCTCAATAAAATCTATAACTCTCTCCTGAGTCTTTCGCATATAATCAAAGGTCGTTTCCGATGTTATCACTATGCCTGTCGTCCTTATGGGATGAAGTGTCATGGTAGCCGTTTTAGCTATAAATGAATAATCTGTAGCAACAGCCAGAGGTATCCCTATACTGTGACCGCCGCCTAGAACAAGTGATACTGTGGGCTTTGACAGAGTGGATATCATTTCCGCCAATGCCAGGCCTGCTTCCACATCACCTCCCACAGTGTTCAGAATCACAAGCATGCCCTTAAGCTTTGGATTTTCTTCAACAGCTATGAGCTGAGGTATAAGATGCTCATATTTAGTTGCTTTATTATCGGCCGGAAGCACAGTATGACCTTCAACACTGCCGATTATGTTGATATACTGTATATCGCTTTCAAAATCAGGACCTGTCGTAAGTATCCCCAGTTCCTTTATCAGATCTCTGGTTGTATCCTCCTGCTGTGCGCTCTTTTTTTCATTTTCTTTATCTTTCACCTTCATATTCTCCTCATCTGCTTAATATCATTAATATTATTAGTATTTAAGGAGTATGTTATGCGGTTAAGTGAAATCGGAAACAAAGAAATAGTTGATCTGTCCACTGGATGCAGCTATGGTCAGCTTTGGGACGCTGATATGATCTTTGACAGAAAAACCGGAAAAATAAAATCGGTGCTTGTTCCATCGCTGGAAAACACTGGATTTTTCAAAAGGAATTCAGGAGGCATTTGTGAGCTGCCATGGAACAGCATAGTTATAATAGGAGAAGATATGATAATCTTCCAGTCATCTCCTGTATAAACATCTATTAAAGTGCTTTAAGATTTTCATCAAACGGCGGTCTGCATATGCCTTTTTCGGTCACTATCGCTGTGATAAGACTGTGATCCGTTACATCAAATGCGGGATTATAGCATTTTACTTCTTCAGGGGCGATCTGCTGACAGTAAAACTTCGTTTTTATTTCATCAGGTGATCTAAGCTCTATCGGAATATCATCGCCGGTCATACAATTGTGATCTATGGTGGAAGTCGGTCCCAGCACATAAAACGGGATATCATAATATGATGCCAGTATCGCAACTGCGGAAGTGCCGATTTTATTTGCTGTATCACCATTTGCCGCAATCCTGTCACATCCGACGAAGCATGCCTGTATCCATCCGTTTTTCATCACTGCTGATGCCATATTGTCACATATAAGGGTGACATCCACGCCTGCCTTGCTCAATTCATATGACGTCAGACGCGCTCCCTGCAGAAGAGGCCTTGTTTCATCGGCAAATACTTTGAATTCCATGCCCTTTTCCTTACCTAGGATTATCGGACCAAGAGCAGTTCCGTATCTGGATGTAGCCAGCGGCCCCGCATTACAGTGAGTAAGTATACCGTCTCCGTCTTTTACCAGAGAAAGTCCGTACTTTGAGATCTCCATGCATTTTTTTATATCTTCTTTATGTATTGCTTCTGCCTCTCTGTTTATCTCCCGGATGATACGGTCTACAGAACCTGCTTCATTATCAAAAGACAATACATCCTCGCCCGCTTTTATAACTCTGTCCACTGCCCATGCCAGGTTTACAGCTGTGGGTCTGGATGATTTCAAATATTCTCCATTATTTTTCAGCTTTCTGATAAACGAATCTGCCGTCATTTCATTGTCTGAATACCGGTTTGCCATGACAGCAATACAATAAGCTGCAAAAATACCTATAGCCGGGGCACCTCTGACCCTTAGATGTAATATCGCTTCATACATTTTATCAGGTGTTTCAATATCCAAATATACACTCCTGCCCGGTAAAAGGCTCTGATCTATTATCACTACCGCCTTTCCGTCATCACGAAGCCTTACACTTCCCATATCATCCGTTACATTATTTTTAACTTTCATCTTCATCTCTTCTCTTCCCGATTAAAAAACCTGCAAGCATTACTGCTGCAAAAATTATCATATAATACAATGCCGACATCCTGTGGGAAACTATCGCTGCTATTATCATAAAGATACAGCCCATCACAGATACAGCAGGCATGATATAACGCCGTAGAGCTCCCCATTGCTTTTCCTTTTTCATTATCATAAGGAAAATAGGTATATAAAAAGCATAGACAGTTATTATGGGCAGCTCTGAACTGTCAAAACAAAACGGGCCGAACCATCCTCCGGCAAGATTGGCTCCAAAATAATACAGCAGCCATAAACTGCACAGCAGCACCCCAATTATAGCCGAATTGTTAGGCATATTTATCACAGGATCCACCTGCCTGAAAACCTCAGGCTTTGGTCCTTCTCCTCTTATACCCAGAGAGTACAGCCCTCTGACACTGGCCAGCATGAGGCCGTTAAGAGTCCCAAGACATGATATTATGACGAATACAAACAGTGCAATACCACCTGCAGGAGAGAAGACCTTTATGAATGCCATCCTCGCTCCGTCTTCTCCGCTGTTCATCATAACTGAATTTTCGATCGCTCCCGAGAGGCCTATATAATATATTACATAGGTAGCCATAACAACAAATGTTCCTATCACCAGAGCCCTGGGCAGTGTCCTTTTGGCATCCCTGAGTTCAGAATTTATCGAAGTCGCTATTATCCATCCTTCATATGCAAACGCTGTGGCGCATACGGCTGTAAACATTACGGATCCTGTACCGCCAAGCTCTTCTGCAGGTATTATTGCCTGTGTGAAATTTTCTTTCATTACACCGTTCTGAAGTCCTTTTATCGTACCGATGATCGCCATAAGAACAAGCGGTATGAGTTTTATCACAGTAGCAGACACCTGGAATTTTCCGGCCAGCACCGGAGACAGAGCATTTAGAGAATAACTGGCTACCAACAGAAATCCCGCTATCGCCATGCATGATCCTCCTGTTACATCCCATCCTATCAAAACACAGAAATACTTAGCCGACACCCATGCCAGAACCGATGTCATGGAAGGATAATACATCGTTGCAAGAAACCAACCTATATAATATCCGTATTTTTTACCCAGCATCTCCTCCGCGTAATCAACTATTCCGTTTACCTTTTCATATTTGGCAGCCATGCTGGCAAAGGTATAGGCACATACTATCATTATGCATCCGCCTATTATCCATGCAATGATACCTATAAGCATATTGCCGCCTGTACAGCTGATTATTTTCTCTGCCTTGAAAAACACTCCGCTGCCTATTACTATACCTGCCACCATTGCTATAGCAGTAAACAGTCCATATCGTTTATCCAATCTGTTTTCCATATTTCTGCCCGTCCCGGTTTTACTGGTTCATAAAATTGAAATCGCTTTTATAAGTTTACTATATATCATGGCGGAAAACAATCAGCATTAAACATGATCTTGCTAACATATATAACAAATTTCTGAAGACTCGTTAACGGCTGTAAAATAAAAACATCCTCCCATGAAAGCTTTTATCACGGGAGGAAGTCTGTTTTTGATGATCTCTGTTTTTAGTAATTCTCTGCATGTATCTCGAAATAGCTTCTAGGATGTCTGCATGTAGGACATATCTCCGGTGCAGAGGTTCCTACCAGTATGTGTCCGCAGTTACGACATTCCCAGATCTTGACCTCACTCTTTTCAAATACTTCAGCCATTTCAATATTATTCAGGAGAGCTCTGTATCTTTCCTCATGATGCTTTTCTATCGCAGCCACAAGGCGAAATCTTGCTGCAAGTTCAGGGAAGCCCTCTTCTTCAGCTGTTTTTGCAAAACCGTCATACATATCAGTCCACTCATAATTTTCGCCTTCTGCCGCTGCCTGAAGATTCTGCATGGTATCTCCTATACCCTCGAGTTCCTTAAACCATAATTTGGCATGCTCTTTTTCATTGTCAGCAGTCTTGAGGAACAATGCAGCAATCTGCTCATACCCTTCCTTTTTGGCAACGGAAGAAAAATATGTATATTTATTTCTTGCCTGTGATTCCCCTGCAAATGCTTCCATTAAATTCTTTTCCGTCTGTGTTCCCGCATATTTGTTCATTTCAAACCTCTTTTCTGTGCCGCCCTTTTAATTGCCGCCATAATACATGAATGCAGCACATTTTCACACATTATGGCAATAATCATCTTAATTATTATACTGATGATTTTTTTCTGCATTCATCACAAAGGTAATGAATGTTGAGATCATATGATGTTACCGAAATACCTGTCTCACGTTCCAGCCTGTCTGAAAGATCTTCTATATATACATCAGACAGCTTACCACATTTATCACACAGTATATGATCGTGACGTACCATCCTGTCATACCTGTCAGGACCGCCTTCAAGAACTATACGCCTTACCAGCTTGTCAGATACCAGTGAATTGAGATTATTATACACTGTTGCCAGAACTATTTTCGGTGACTGTTCCTTTGCCTTAAGGAAAATCTGTTCAGCGGTCAGATGATCATCAGATCCATAAATGATATCCATAATCATTTTTCCGTTTTTTGTCATACAATCGCCTTCTTTTTTAGAATTATTCTTTTTCTAATTATATATCATCTTATTCATTTGTCAATGCTTTTCTATAAATTCTCTGATTCAAGCCTCTTTTTTCGCATCAATAAAAGACAGCTTGACAGAACTTCCGCCCCATATGTTATCTCATACTGTCACAGATAACCCGTCTGTCTCCTGGCTATCTCCCTGCAACGTCAAAAATCTCTACGAATCTCTGCTAAAAAACCGGAAAGGGTCCGAAATGTTTTACAACACCAGACGCCATTCCGGCTATTTCAGCAACTTATTTAACTGTCATAAACAACTACTTCTGTTTTATCACTGCCTGTGCAGCTGCAAGTCTTGCAATAGGTACTCTGAACGGTGAACAGGATACATACTGAAGACCTATTTCATTACAGAATGCGATGGACTTAGGATCTCCGCCGTGTTCCCCGCATATCCCCAGTTTAATGTTAGGTCTGGTCTGCTTGCCAAGCTCTACTGCCATTTTTACCAGCTTGCCTACGCCCACCTGATCTATACTCTGGAACGGATCATCTTCAAATATACCTTTTTCTCTATATTCCTTGATTATATTGCCTGTATCATCTCTGGAGAATCCAAATGTCATCTGTGTCAGATCATTGGTTCCGAATGAGAAGAACTCAGCTTCTTCCGCAATTTCATCGGCAGTCAATGCAGCTCTAGGTATTTCGATCATGGTTCCTACAAGATAGTCGAATTTGACTCCTTCAGCCTCCATTACCGCATCCGCCGTCTTAACTACTGTTGCTTTGACATCTGCCAGCTCTGCTTTAAGACCTACAAGCGGAATCATTATCTCAGGTATGATATCAAGCCCTTTTTCCGCCCTTACTTCGATAGCGGCTCTGATTATCGCTTCCGCCTGCATTTCAGCGATTTCAGGATATGTCACTGCGAGACGGCATCCTCTATGCCCCAGCATAGGATTGAATTCATGAAGCTCTTCAGCCTTCTTAGCCAGTTTTTCATACGGTACATTGATCTGCTCTGCCAGATCATGAAGCTCTTCGTCAGTATGAGGAATGAATTCATGAAGAGGCGGATCCAGTAATCTTATTGTTACAGGTCTGTCTCCCATGGCTTCATATATTCCCTTGAAATCACCTTTCTGATAAGGAAGCAGGAATTTGAGAGCTTCTCTTCTTTCTGCTTCAGTGTCTGCCATGATCATCCTTCTTATAGCAGGTATCCTTTCCTCTTCAAAGAACATGTGCTCTGTTCTGCAGAGGCCTATACCTTCTGCTCCGAATTCGACTGCCTGTCTGGCGTCCCTAGGATTGTCTGCATTCGTCCTGATTTTGAGAGTTCTTATATCATCAGCCCATGACATTATCTTCCCAAAATCTCCGGACAATTCAGGAGGAACCGTCTTTACCTGTCCTTTCAGAACATCACCGGCGCTTCCGTCCAGGGATATATAATCTCCTTCTACAAATGTATGTCCGCCTATGATCAGTTTCTTATTATCTTCATCCACTTTGATCTCGGAGCATCCTGATACACAGCACTTGCCCATACCTCTGGCAACTACGGCAGCGTGGGAAGTCATACCGCCTCTCGCAGTCAGTATACCTTCAGCGGCAACCATACCGGCAAGGTCCTCAGGTGATGTTTCAAGTCTTACGAGTATTACCTTTTCGCCATTAGCTGCAGCGGTTTCCGCATCAGATGCATTGAAGTAGATTTTTCCTGCAGCTGCTCCAGGTGAGGCAGGAAGTCCCTTTGTAAGCCTTTCGGCCTTTGCCAGTTCATCAGCATCGAACATAGGATGAAGCAGCTGATCTATCTGGGCAGGCTCTATCCTCATAATGGCAGTTTCTTTATCTATCAGGCCTTCTGCTTCCATATCTACAGCTATCTTTACAGCCGCAGGAGCAGTCCTCTTTCCGTTTCTTGTCTGAAGCATATAGAGCTTTTCTCTCTCGACAGTAAACTCCATATCCTGCATGTCTTTATAATGGTTTTCAAGCAGTTCAGCTATCCTTACGAATTCATTGTAAACATCAGGAAATGCCTCCGCCATTTCAGCTATAGGCTGAGGAGTCCTTATCCCGGCAACCACGTCTTCTCCCTGTGCATTTACAAGGAATTCTCCAAAGAGCGCTTTCTCACCGGTTGCCGCATTTCTCGTAAATGCAACTCCCGTACCTGAAGTGTTCCCCATATTTCCGAATACCATCGACTGAACGTTTACTGCGGTTCCTATACTGTCCGGTATCTCGTTGAGCTGTCTGTAAAGTATGGCTCTGTCATTATTCCATGATCTGAATACCGCTTTGATGGCCTCCATAAGCTGATCCTTCGGCTCCTGAGGAAAATCTCTTCCCATTTCTTTTTTGACCAGCTCTTTGTATCCTGCAATTATCTCCTTGAGATCTTCAGTTGTAAGATCCACATCAAATTCACAGCCCTTTTCCTCTTTCTTTCCATCGAATATGGCATCGAATTTTCTCTTATCGATTTCCATCACGACATCGCCGAACATCTGTATGAATCTTCTGTAGCTGTCATAAGCGAAACGAGGATTCTCTGTAAGCGCTGCCAGTCCTTCGACAGTCTCATCATTGAGCCCCAGATTCAAGATCGTATCCATCATACCCGGCATAGATATCTTTGCACCTGAACGAACCGAAACAAGCAGAGGGTTCTCTACAGAACCGAATTTTTTACCTGTAACATTCTCAAGTTCCTCAAGCTTTTCAAAAATAGATGTCACGATATCGTCACCGATAGTTTTGTCTTCTTCATAGTATCTGTTGCATGCTTCTGTAGTTACCGTGAATCCAAAAGGCACAGGAAGTCCGATTTTCGTCATTTCCGCCAGATTTGCACCTTTTCCGCCCAACAGGTCCTTCATATCCTTTGAGCCTTCGTTGAATGAATAAACAAATTTTTTCATACTATCTTTTACTCTCCTCGTTTTTAATTAAAAGATTAATTTTTGTTCTATATATTCTCTGACCTGATCTACAGGTATACGAATCTGTTCCATAGTGTCTCTGTCTCTGACAGTTACACATCCATCTGTTTCCGTATCGAAATCCACACATATGGAAAACGGTGTCCCTATCTCATCTTCTCTTCTGTATCTTTTCCCAATAGATCCTGTTACATCATAATCAACAGAAAAATATTTTACAAGTTCTTCATATATAGGCTCGGCTACCGGAGCAAGTTTCTTGGCAAGAGGCAGAACAGCTGCCTTGAAAGGAGCAAGAGCAGGATGAAGTCTCAACACCGTTCTTGTATCCTCTTTACCCTTACTGTCTGTCAGCACTTCCTCGTCATATGCGTCAGTCAGAAATGCCAGAGCAACACGATCCGCCCCGAGAGAAGGTTCTATACAGTACGGCACATATTTCTCATTGGTCTCAGGGTCCAGATAGCTCATATCCTGTCCTGAATGCTCCATATGCTGTTTCAGGTCAAAATCAGTCCTGTCAGCTATACCCCACAGTTCTCCCCATCCAAACGGGAATCTGTACTCTATATCAGTAGTCGCATTGCTGTAATGAGAAAGTTCTTCCTGATCATGGTCTCTGAGCTTTATGTTTTCCTCCTTCATTCCCAGCGATTTGAGAAAGTCTACGCAATAATCCTTCCAATATGCGAACCACTCTAGATCTGTCCCCGGAGCACAGAAGAATTCCAGTTCCATCTGCTCAAATTCCCGTGTTCTAAAGATAAAATTCCCCGGAGTTATTTCATTCCTGAAGGATTTTCCAACCTGTGCTATGCCAAACGGTATCTTCTTTCTGGAAGTCCTCTGTACATTCTTGAAATTCACGAATATACCCTGAGCAGTTTCCGGTCTCAAAAAAATCTCCGCCTTTGAGTCCTCGGTAACTCCCTGGAATGTTTTGAACATAAGATTGAACTGTCTTATGCCGGTAAAATCTGTTTTTCCGCATTCAGGACATTTTATCCCTTTTTCTTCTATAAACGACTGCAGTTTTTCATTCGACCATCCATCTACAGTCACATCATCGATGCCCTGATCTTTCAGCCAGTTCTCGATAAGCTGATCAGCTCTGAATCTGGCCTTGCAGTTCCTACAGTCTATCAGCGGATCGGCAAATCCCCCAACGTGTCCAGAAGCCACCCATGTCTGCGGATTCATCAATATCGCCGCATCCAGCCCCACATTATATTTTGATTCCTGTACGAATTTCTTCCACCATGCTTTTTTGATATTGTTCTTGAACTCCACCCCAAGCGGCCCGTAGTCCCACGTATTGGCAAGCCCTCCGTAAATCTCAGAACCCGGGTATATGAATCCCCGGTTCTTGGCGAGGGCTGTAAGCTTTTCCATAGTTACTTCTCTGCTCATGTCTTTTTACTTCCTCTTTTCAGTCTTATTTTTCTTCTTTACCGTCATTTTCCGGTTCGGATTCATTTTCTTCCTTCTTTTTTTCTTCTTTTGCACCTTCTGCTTTTTCTTCTTCGACCTTGATATCTATATCATTTTCATCCTCTGAAAAGCATTCGGAAAAATCAAATTCATCAGAATCCTTCTTGATCTTATCTACGGCTTCGCTTGCTTTTTCCTTTCCCTTCTGATAAAACTGGGATCCTTTTTCTTTGACCTCATCTACCATAGTGCTGCTCTTTTCAACAACAGTTCCCATGGCATCAGTTACAGCATCACTCACGTCTATGATAGTCCCGTCATTCTTTATGACCTCTATCGTGCATTTGAATCCGAAAGCAGCCACGACTCCGACAACAGAAGCAAGAGGAGCTATCACTATGCCTACTATACCTGCATTCACAGGTACATTGAGCACTATCTCACCGTCTTTTTTCACCTGTATTTTAGAAACATTGCCTTTTTTTACAAGCTCTTTTATGCTTTCAAACAGTGCTTCTCCCTTTTTACCGAATCCTCTCTTTTTCTGTCCTGCATTTATCGTCTCCTCTATGGCTATGATAGCGTCTACAACGCTGCCGTCAGCATCTTCCAGAGCCTCTTTAGCTTCCGCATAAGTAACTCCTGTTCTATCCTTTACCAGTTCGATTTTTTCCAATGTGATTTCCATGATCTACCTCCCATTAATATCCTTTTCTCATATTCCCTTTTCTGTATGATAGATGCCTGTTATAGCAATACCATACCGATGTGACCAGCTCATGCTTTATAATCTACAAGCTTTTCACTCTTAAGATCAGAAGCATCCAGGTAATATGCCGCATATTCTCTTATTATATCCCGCAGCAGCTTTCCGGCATCCTCCTTTAATGCCAGATTCTCAAGTTTCTTCAACGGATTTGCCGTAAAATACTTTAATATATCTAATATACCAAATTTAATATCATAAATCAATGTGTCGCTCTGTAAATTTTCCATATTCTGCATACATTCCCCGCATATTATCCCGCCTTCCCTGATGCCGAACTTGACGGCCGGCTTCTTTTGCCCGCATACAGCGCAATGATCAAGCTCAGGCATTACTCCACAATATTTCAGGACCTTGGTCTGGTAGGCTAGCACCAGAGTCCCTATTCCTCTGTTTCTGTTTTCCAGCAGATCAAAAAAATCTAACAGCAGACCGAATATGCCCGGTGACGGGATTTCTTCACCCAGTATGCGTTCTGTAAATTCCAGCACATAAGAGCCGTTCATGTACTTGTCCACATCTTCTCCTATCCTGTAATAGCTTTTGATGACATCGGCCCCGTTGATATTATAATTGTCTCTGTTTTTGAAAAGCTCATATCTGCCGTATGTAAAAGGGCGAAGAGCCAGTGAACTTTTGCTTCTGCCTTTTTCTCCTATACCGGTACCTGCGCTGATCTTTCCGTACTTTTTTGAAAAGAGCAGTATCATCCGTCTTCCGTATGAAGTTTTCACCTGTCTGAGCACTATGCCCTCTGTATCTGTCAGCAACTGCTTCACCTAATCCTTGTATCCGAAATTTGAAAGAGCTATGTCGCTGTCCCGCCAATTCTCTTTGACCTTAACCCACAGTTCCAGAAAAACTTTCGTTCCAAGCAGAGCTTCTATCTCCTCACGTGCGCTCTTTCCTATACCCTTAAGTTTTCTTCCGCCTTTTCCTATTATCATGCCTTTATGAGATTTCTTCTCACAGTATATTACTGCACTTATCCTGGTGATGTTCTGCTCTTCTCTGTATCCTTCTATCTCGACTGCAACTCCGTGGGGAACTTCATCCTGCAGATACATCAGTATTTTTTCTCTTATTATCTCACTGACTATAAAACGCTCAGGATGTTCCGTAATCATATCGTCAGGAAAAAACATCGGACCTTCTTCCATAAATTCCGAAACGCTCTTTATCACATCCGTAATATTTTTACCTTCTTTTGCCGATACGCCTATTATATCCTCAAAAATTCCAGTCTGATCATATTCATTGTATATTTCCTCGAAAACATCAGGCTCCAGCTTATCTATCTTGTTTATCACCAGGATTTTAGGAGTTGTCACACTGTCCAGCATATCTACTATATATCTGTCTCCCGGCCCGTCTGAAAGCCTGTCGTCGACTATGAATATTATCGCATCGACTTCTTTGAATGTCCCTGTGGCAGATTCCGTCATATATTCTCCCAGCTTGGTCCTCGGTCTGTGTATGCCCGGAGTATCTATAAATACCAGCTGCATATCTTCTTTCAAGATATCATCGGCATAGTGGGTGTATATGCCGCGTATTGTATTTCTGGTCGTCTGCGGCTTATCGGTAGTTATGGCTATCTTTTCTCCCAGAATGGTATTCAAAAGCGTGGATTTCCCCACATTCGGTCTTCCTATTATACTTACGAAACCTGTTTTCATCCTTACCTCCTGTTTATTATATGATCAGATATCCTCGGCAGTATTCTCATTTTTCACGGTATCAAGCCTGAAGCCCTCCGGCAGCAGCTCGCTCAGCTTTCTTGCATTCAAATGTTCTCTGTCTTTTCCGGTTATCACATATATATCCGGAGCGAACTCATATATAAATTGTCTGCATATGCCGCAAGGCAGGGCCTCTGTCGGCTTATCCGCGTCAGCTGCAACTGCTATGGCTGTAAAGCTTCGTTCTCCTTCAGATATAGCTTTTACAAATGCTGTACGTTCTGCACATATTGTTGCTCCATACGATGAATTCTCTATATTCACTCCTTTATATACTCTGCCGCTGTCAGCCAGAAGCGCCGCACCGACTCTGAATCCTGAAAATGGCGCATAGGCATTTTCTGTTGCCTTTACTGCCATATCGTAAAGTGACCTTATCATATCTTCATGTTCCATATCTTATTCACGTATCCCTTCTGATATCCAGCGCTTCCATTACCTTTTCTTCATTTTCTCTCATTTCCTTCTTTTCATACTCTTCCATATGATCATAACCCAGCAGATGGAGCACGCTGTGAACAAAAAGATATACTATCTCACGTCTTATCGAGTGCCCGTATTCCTCTGCCTGTTCAACAGCCTTTTCCTTACATATGACCACATCCCCAAGCAGGATCTCTTCATCTTCCTGTACATGCTCAAAATCTTCCACTAGCGGAAATGACAGAACATCGGTGTCACGATCGATATTTCTGTATATCGAATTTAGTCTCTTGATTTCTTCTTTTGATACGAAAGTCAGGCTGATCTCTATACGCTCAGGATCGAGTCCTTCATTCTCCACACAAAGAGAGGCCGCCTTCCTTAAAATATCCATCATCTCAGCGGATATCTTATTCCCATCATCGCATAATATCCTCATCTATATCTAATCTTCCTCCTTCGGCGGATGTGCTCTGTAATATGAATCATATGCATTGATTATCTTTTTCACCAGCTGATGTCTTACAACATCTGCATCCTTCATATGACAGAAGCTGATTTCCTTAACGCCCTTCAATACCCTGGCAGCTTCTATCAAACCTGAACGTTTACCTCTAGGAAGATCTATCTGAGTATCATCTCCCGTCACCACCACCTTGGATCCGAATCCCATACGTGTAAGGAACATCTTCATCTGTTCGGGAGTGGTATTCTGGGCTTCGTCCAGTATTATGAAGGAGTTGTCCAGAGTCCTTCCTCTCATATAGGCAAGCGGCACAACTTCGATGACCTCCTTCTCTTTCAGCCGTAATGCGCTTTCACGCCCCAGCACATCATACAGAGCATCGTAGAGAGGCCTTAAATACGGATCCACTTTTTCCTGAAGATCTCCCGGCAGGAATCCAAGTCTCTCTCCGGCTTCCACAGCAGGTCTGGCCAATATTATCTTCTGTACCTCCTTATTCTTGAAAGCATTGACTGCCATAGCAACAGCTATATATGTCTTGCCTGTTCCTGCAGGCCCTATTCCGAAAACTATGTCCTTGCGTCTTATGGCATCAACATATACTTTCTGTCCTATTGTCTTTGGCCTCAGGGGTTTTCCTTCATGGGTAAAACATATTATGTCTTTGTTTACGTTTTCTTCTCTATATGATATCCCTTTACCTGTAAGGTCTGCTATATAGTTTATCTTCTGCTCGTCCAATTTTTCTCCTTTTTCCAGCACTCCCATCATCTCTCTTATTATCTTTTCAGCCTCAAACGGGCGTGCACCTTTAAGTATGAGATGATTATCTCTCTGAATTATATCTACATTGAAATTGTTTTCTATCAGCTTAAGGTTGCTGTCCAGTCCTCCGAAAAGCTCTCCTCTGTCTATGGAGTCGCTTATCGGGACGTTCACCGTATCGATTTTCTGTTCTTCCCTGTCTTTCGCTTCTCTATCGATTTCCAACTATTATCTCCCTCTGTATCGTTCTGATTATTTTAGTTAATATTATTATATTTTCTTATGAGAAAAAATTCAAACTATTTATTAATATGAAAACTATATACTGCATAAAAATGGAGCCGGTTTATACCGGCTCCGATCCTGATCAGATATCTGATTTATCACATATACTTTTGTATTCCATCAGTTGTGTCTTTTTCTTGTGGCAACCACTGCTGCAGCAGCTGCAAGAGCAAATCCTGCCGCTGCAAACGGAATCGCCATAAAAATATGCAGCACAAATCCGAGATTTCTTTGCACACATATCTCGTTCTTCAGCATAAAGCTTCACAATATGTTTTATATCTTGCAATTATATCGCAGATAGTCAAATTTTAGACTTCCACGATATTTTTCTACTGCAAATCTTAATGATTCTGCTTTGAATTATCGAAAAACCTCTTTTTAACAGTACTTACGATAATTATTTCTGTTTTTTCTCATATATCAGCAGATATTCTGTCGTAGAAGCTGTTTTACAGCAGAAATACGATATAATCATAAAACATTCAGCAAATTTCTATCGCAGGAGTCCGGATATGTTCTGTTTACGATATTCTTAAAACAATGCCGATATCTATTCTTTCTTTTTCTCCTTCTTCACTTTTATCGGCTTTTCCTTTCCTATGTCCTCAAGCACCTCTAGAAGAATATCAGCTTTGATTACACCTTCGCTTTCCGAATAATCCACCGAGCTTCCTACTATTTCCGCACCATCCTTCATGTTTTCACGCTGATACTGTCTTATGGCAGCTTCCACTACTGAACGTGTTTTTTCCATGTCAGCATGCTCTTCCTTTATCCTGACTTCTTCTATTTTAACTATACTTATTTTTACAGGTATCGGATTTACAATATCCAGAATTGTCTTTTCAGTTCTGACAGCTGTCGCATATTGATTGAATGCAGATGCCGTATCTATTTCAGCATCACCGAATCTGAGCGATATGCCTGGTATTTCTCTGCCTGTTCTTTCCTTTATCCTTCTGTTTTTTTCCAGATAGTATGTAAGTCTGTACGGAGTCCTTGCCATTGCGCTGCCTTCAGCATGGCTGTACATGATAAAAATATCGTCGCCTCTGCTGTAATCCGAGCTCTGATATTCAAACTCTCCACTGATCAGCACATCACCCTCATTTACATAGTCCCCTTTTTCCACAAGAGCGTTTCCCTGCAAAGGTGTTACAGACTCAATCATCCCTGATCTTGAAGCCACTATATCTGCCGGATCCGTGTCCGCAGTCTCCGCCTCTTCATTTTCTGAGGCCTCCGCTATAGTCACCCTTATAAGTCGTCCATCCTCATATATGCCGGCCCATGTAATATTATCGAAATTCGTATACAAAGCCTTTTTTATACTGTCATAATCATGAGGCTTCTTTGCCCCCTCGTAAAGTCCTGCATCAGCCATGACCTGGCGCAGACTTTCCTCGCTTATACTGCGATATCCGTCTATCCTTATCTCAGCGATAAAAAGGCTCTGATAAAAAATCAAGGCGCCCAGCAAAAAGGCGCCTATGATCGCTGCTATATTTTTCTTCATCGCTTTGATCAGCGGGACCGCTCCTCCTTCATCAAGAACGGTTATCCTGTACGAAAGGCCCGCGGCCTTCTTCAGCCTGTAAAAATCCTCCTCATTCACTTCAGCAGTGGATTCCAGCCTGTTTTTCCATTTCAGATTCCTGATAACTATACCTTGCTTTATACATTTATTTATCATGCTGTTGAGGTCGACTCCCTCTATCCTTATCTTCCTGTAATGATGCAAAAAACCGGATTTCCTCGACTTCACCTGACACAAGCATCCTTTCCTCTTTAAGCTGCGTTATAACAAAACCATGTCCCTTTACGGAAGTATATTTCCTGCCGTTGAAAACAACTATCTGGCTGTCCGTCAGGAGCATTACCTTTTTCACATTGTCCAGCACCGTTGTTTCTCCTGTAACCAACACTCTGGGCAGATTAAGTGCAAAATCAAACAGCAGTTCTTCCCTGATAGACATGACTTCTCCTTGATACCGTATTTACTAATCATCACATAGCATGGTAAAGTATATTCAGTTTTTATAAAAATATCACATCCATTATCTTTTCTGCTGTTTTTATTCCGTCTACTGCTGCAGACATTATTCCTCCTGCATATCCTGCTCCTTCTCCTGAAGGATAAACTCCCGATATATTTGCCTGATGGCTGTCGTTTCTTACGATCCTTACAGGTGATGAGCTTCTCGACTCAACAGCCTTCATGATGGCATCATCATCGTCAAAGCCCTTCAGCTTTTTTGCAAGAAACGGCATAGCTTCCAGTATCGCATCTGAAGCAAAACCCGGAATGCTTTTTCTTACAGGATCACTGCTGTCTCTTCTGAAGCTTCCGTAATCCGTTTCGGGTAGCATCCCGTTCCCGTTCTCATACGCCAGCTTTTCATATTTTCTCTGGAATTCGACACCGGCCAGAGGATGATCCGATTTGAAATCTTCTGTTCTGACATCTACAAGAAGGCCGCTGTTGGCATATTTCCCGTCCCTGCCGCTGTTGCTCATTCCATTCGTCACTGCTGTGTCTCTTTCAGAAGATGCGTTTATCACTTCGCCTCCAGGACACATGCAGAAAGTGTATACACCTCTCCCGTCAGAGCACTTATGGCTCAGCTTATATTCTGCAGCCCCCAGCTTTTTTACAGCTTCACAATTTCCATACTGCGCCCTGTCAATGCGGGACTGAAGATGCTGTATTCTCACACCTATGGAAAAAGGCTTCTGTTCGATGACGATTCCCTTTTTCAGCAGCATTTCAAAGGTATCTCTTGCGCTGTGACCTATAGCTAACACCAGATTTTCAGTTTCAAGAAGCGTTTTTCCGCCCTTTCTGTCCTTCAATATCACTGCTGTAAGATATTTTCCGTCTTTTTTCTCTTCTGTTATTATGCTGTCGAGCTTTGTATCAAAATATATAGTACCTCCCAGAGCCTCTACACGTTTTCTGATAGCTTTCACTATTTCACGAAGCCTGTCAGTGCCGATATGCGGTTTCTGCTTATAAAGTATATCCGGATCCGCACCTGCTCTGACAAATTCCTTGAGCACCTTTGATATCCTGATATCCTTTATACCGGTAGTCAGCTTACCGTCGGAAAACGTTCCCGCTCCTCCTTCTCCGAACTGTACATTTGACTCTGTATCAAGGATCCCTTCATTCCAGAACCGCTTCACTGCAGACACGCGTTCATCTACCGTCTGTCCCCTCTCTATCACTACAGGTCTGAAGCCATGTTCCGCCAGAACAAGAGCAGCAAACATCCCGCATGGCCCGAATCCTGCCACTACAGGTCTTGATCCGCCCGGGATCCTGCCGGTTCTTTTTTTCAAACTGTCATAATCCATCTTACCGGGCTTCGGAAGGTCAAGTCTAACGTCGCACGAAAAATCAAGAGTATATACCAGCTTTATATCCGGCTTTCTTCTGGCATCTACCGATTCCTTTACTATTTCCACATCATAAGGATCTATATCCTTACGCCTGAGCTGCTTTCTTATAGCCCTCACAAAATCCCCGTCATTATGTTCTATACCGAGTCTTATCTGATTTATCCTGTATCTCATTTGATTTTACCATTGATGGCCCTTGCTGCTCTTATTCCTGTTTCCCATGCGTTCTGCAGGTTATATCCTCCGCAAGGCCCGTGCCTGTCTATTATTTCTCCTGCAAGATAAAGACCTGGCACCAGTTTTGATTCCATAGTGATCATATCTATTTCTTCTGTGGAAACGCCTCCTGCCGTACATTGTGCATCACGCCAGCCCTTTACGCCCAGCACCGGAAGTTCCCAGTTCTTTATGTTATCGGCCGTCAGCCGGTATGAAAGCCTTTCCGTAACTATCCCCATCATGCTTGCTCTTTTTCTTATCTGTCCGTCTGTAAAATCAGGGGCAAGATCCAGTCGTATCGTGAATCTCTTAAGAGCTTTTTCAACAGGCTCGCCTTCTTCTGCTTTTATGCAGGGAGTAAGATTGAACACGCATATCCCTGAAACACCGTCTCCTGTGAACTGGATCTCTCCGATTTCGGATCTGATAACCTTGCCGTCTCTGCAAAGACTGGCCCTGCCTCTTGCTCTTATCCCTTTTATATCAGAAAAATCTCCGCATCTTATACCTGAAAGTATCGGATAAAGCCTCTTTATGCTGTGACCAAGGGATCTTGCCATCACATATCCATCCCCTGTGGTTCCGAACTGAGGCGCTGCTTTGCCGCCCGTTGCCAGCAGTATATTACGGCTGTATATCTCGTAATGCCCGTCGCCATATGATACGGCAAATCCTCCTTTTATACGTTCTACTGATCCGACCTTTGAGGAAGTCATGATATCTGCCTTTTTTTTCTCTATATCAGCCATCAGTATTTTTACCACGTCAGGCGCATAATTTGAATAAGGGTAGTATCTGCCCTCTTCATCACAGTAAGTTTCCAGTCCTCTGGATCTAAAAAAATCCAGGGTAAGATCACAGCCGGGACAGGCTTTATTTGTAATATTGCATCTTCCTCCGCCTGTCGCCATGATCTTCTTCCCCGGCATTTCATTCTTTTCCAGTATTACTACCGATATATCTTTATCTATAGAAGCAGCTGCTGCAAGAGCAGCAGCTCCTCCTCCTATGATACACAGATCATATATTTTCATCTGATTTTACTCCTGCAGCATCTGCATCTGAAACCGGCTCTGATACGGCAGTTTCTTCTTCATCCAATATCCTCACAGGCTCTCTTTTTCTCTTGTATATCTTTATGTAATCTTTCTTTTCATGAGGCATATGTATACCCAGCTCAATGATGTTGATGCCCTGCATTACAAGATACATACCTACGAGTACCGCAGTGGTCATCCATATAACAAGAGGGTTTATAAATCCGAATATACCCACCATCACAGTAAGTACACCGGTTATAATAGTTACTCTGAAATTAGACAGCTTCCTTGACTTGTCTATATGGGTGGCAGCCTCTATACGAAGTATGCCGGAAACCAGCATCCATATACCGAACACCATAGGGATAGCTATATCGACTACCAGCTGATTGCATAAGATCAATATGCCCAGAAGAAGTGTTATCAGTGCATCTGTCAGTATCCATCCGTTATTGTCGCCCCTGTTGTATAATCCTCTGCCTATAAAGTATGCGAGAGCATGTATAAGTCCATTGATAACCATCACCAATCCCACGATGAAAGCAAGCGACAGAAATGTCTGTCCCGGATTCATGAAGCAGAATACGCCTGTCAGCACCATGAAAATACCGCTTATTATAGTTAAAATCCTCATATATGATCGACTCCTTTACCAAATATCATCGAATTCTTCGGTCTGAAAGCCTTCTTTTTCAGAAGTCTTACCAGCTTTTTTCTTCTCAGTCAGCTTGAATATCAGAAATATCGCACCCATTATGAGCACAGCTTTTCTCATTACACTGTTTATCTTTATAAGCATTTTATTTCCTTTCTTCCAATTTCGTATATAAAATGAACTCATTCATTATAACATAAAGTTTCGTCTAATAAAAAGGAGATTATGTGTTGTTTTTGTACAAGTACTTTTCTTTCGTGTATAATATAGGTGCAGCATTTATCTCAAGGGGGAGGATAGCTATGGACAGAGTCATACTCCATTGCGACATGAACGGTTTTTTTGCTTCTGTAGAGCTTCTTGACTATCCGCATCTTAAGGACAGACCGATGGCTGTATGCGGAAATCCTGAAAATCGTCATGGTATCATACTGGCAAAAAACGAAATAGCCAAAAAATACGGTGTGATCACTGCAGAGACTCTCTGGCAGGCAAAAAAGAAATGTCCGGATCTGCAGGTCGTCCCGCCTCATCACAGTAAATACAGATATTACAGTCATCTGATAAATGATATCTATCTCAGATATACCGATATGGTCGAACCATTCAGTGTAGATGAATCATGGCTGGATGTCACAGGAAGCACAAAACTGTTCGGAAGCGGAAAGGAAATAGCTGATACTATAAGAAAAACCGTCAGGGATGAGCTCGGTCTTACGCTGTCAGCAGGAGTGTCATTTAATAAAATCTTTGCCAAAATGGGAAGTGATTACAAGAAACCCGACGCGACCACTGTCATAACAAGAGAAAATTTCAGAATACTGCTGTGGCCAATGGATATATCATCGATGTTCTTTGTAGGTAAGATTACTGCGGAAAAACTGCGCAGCTCCGGCATAAGGACTATAGGTGATCTTGCTCGTTCCAACAGAGATATGATAACAAGGCTTCTAGGTAAACAAGGTGATGTGATATACAACTATGCAAACGGCATCGATGATACTCCCGTACTGCGTTACGATCAGCGGGAGCAGGTAAAATCCATAGGTAACGGCACGACCTTCAGACGCAATCTTACTGGTCATGATGACATAAAAACAGCGGTAACAGGCCTTTCCGACACAGTAGCAACACGCCTCAGAAAACATAGGATGAAGGCATTCGGTATAAAAGTCGATATCAAGGATCCCCAATTCAAAGTCATATCAAGGCAACGACAGCTGGAAAACCCTACTAACCTTACGGAGATCATATCAAATACAGCAATGGATATAATAAAAAAATCATGGCAGATGAGAGCTCCGATAAGAATGCTCACCATCACCGCAATAAATCTTTGTGATGAAAACCAGGCTCAGCAGCTTTCATTGTTTTCGGAGGAAGACATTACTTTAGAAAAAAGTGAAAAGATAGAGAGAACCATGGATGATATAAGGGAAAAATTCGGATCTGCAGCTATCAGCTTCGGCTCCGTTGTAAAAAACGATATAGGTCTTGATCCTGATATGACGTCAGGCAAGGATGATTAAGCCAAGGTTTCAGCTATCCTGTAAAGTCTTTCCTCAAACTCTCTTTCCACCTTGAGAGCCTCTTCCAGATCATATGCAACTATTTCGCTGTTGCATATGCCTACAGCTTTGCTTCTCTCATCATCAAACAGAAGCTGCACGGCTTTTGATGCCATTATGCTGGCCATTATCCTGTCACGTCCCGTAGGAGTACCTCCTCGCTGTATATGCCCTGGTACGACCGCACGGACCTCCCGTCCAGTTCGTTCTTCCACTATTTGTGCCAGCTGCTGTGAACTTATCTCAACACCTTCCGCCTTTATTATTATACTGTGAAGCTTCCCTATCTGCTGCCCTCTCAGAACTTTCCTGCAGACCATATTTATATCAAGATCCATTTCCGGAACAAGTATGACATCGGCACCCCCTGCCAGTCCGGAATGGAGCGCTATGTCGCCGCATTTTCTGCCCATTACTTCTATTATCGTGGTCCTCTCATGGGCTGATGCAGTATCTCTCAGATTCGATATCATCGAAAGCACAGTATTGACAGCTGTATCGAACCCTATCGTATAATCTGTATATGCCAGGTCATTGTCTATTGTCCCGGGTACCCCCATCACTCTGATCCCTCTCCTGTCAAGATCAAGGGCACCACGGAAAGAGCCGTCACCGCCGATCACTACCAAACCTTCTATCCCGAATGTCTCAAGTATGCCGGCAGCATGCCTCTGACCTTCATCAGTCATGAATCTGCTGCTCCTTGCTGTCCTTAGTATTGTGCCTCCGCGCTGCAGTATATCTCCGACTGATCGTCGGTCCATCTTTTTCAGATTACCTTCCAGAAGACCTTCATAACCTCTTTCTATTCCATATACTTCCATTCCCATTGAAAGGCCGGTCCTGACAGCAGCTCTTATCGCTGCATTCATACCTGGCGCATCCCCTCCGCTGGTAAGCACTCCTATCCTTTTCATTTCCCCTGTACCTCCTTATCCGTCTTCTCTATCCTTTGTAGTTTTCCTCTCCGACTATAGATATCATTTCCTCACGGAACCTGCGGTCCGGATCTACCCAAAGATCCTTCTCCGTCCTAAACGATCCTCCTTGCGGCATATAGACTATAGCCTGATATCTGCCGCTGTGAGCAAGCATTATCCGTCTTATCTGCTGAAGTTTCTCTGCAGTGTCTTCTCCAGCAGGAAGCTTTATCTTTACCAGGCCGTCAGGCTCATCAGGCTTTCTGTCATCATCACCTGTGACCGTTTTCAGATCTGCCATGCTGTCTGCCAGGAGCTTTGGCATCTCATCTTCCTTAAAATTTATCGTTCCGGAAACCGATATTATCCTGTCTTCATTCACCAGGCTTGCGAATTTCTCATACACATTAGGAAATACTATCACCTCTGCTGTACCGTACAGATCTTCCATGTCCACAAAAGCCATCATTTTATTGTTTTTCGTTATAAGAGTCTTTTTCCCGGTTATTATCCCTGCCATCACGGCTTTCATCCCGTCATAGACAGAAGATCCTCCTTCTCTTCCATTTTTTTCATCATCCATTACATCTGCCAGATCCTGTGATGTGACTGTAACTATTTTTTCTATCCTTTGCCTGTATTCTTCAAGAGGATGTTCGGTTATATATACGCCCAGCATATCCTTTTCCTGTGCTATGAGCGTCTCCTTATCAAAATTTCTCACATCAGGCAATTTTCTTGCAGTTCTGTTTTCTTCCATTGTTTCGGCATTTGTCTGAAAAAGAGACATCTGCCCCTCTATGTTGTTTTTGGCATTTGACTGAGCCGACTCAATCAGACTTTCATATATGCTCAAAAGAGCAGCTCTGTTTTCTCCTATGCTATCCAGTGCTCCCGCTTTTATGAGACTCTCCATTGCCTTCTTGTTTATCCTGTGTATATCAATATTATCAATCAGCTGAAAAATATCCCTGGGATATCCCTTCTCCGTTCTTGCCTCGATAATAGCATCGATAGGGCCCTCTCCTACATTCTTGACACCCATAAGACCAAATCTGATCTTACCGTCCTCAACGGAAAATCTCTTGTCGCTTTTGTTGATATCCGGAGGCAATACCTCTATATCCATTTCTGTGCAGTTACGCATATATTTCGCTGTTGCCGCAGCATCGCCCATAACGCTTGTCATAAGTGCAGCCATGAATTCAACAGGATAATGGGCCTTGAGATATCCCGTTTCATATGCTACTACCGCATACGCTGCCGCATGGGATTTATTAAATGCATATTCTGCGAAGCTTACCATCTGATTAAATATCTCCTCAGCTGCATCTTCAGGGATCCCGTTCCTTATACAGCCTTTTATCTCAACTGATCCGTCTTCTGCCATCTTTCCATTGATGAAATATTCCTTTTCCTCCAGCATCACATCCATTTTCTTTTTACTCATGGCACGTCTTACAAGATCTGATCTGCCGTATGAATAACCGCCCAGATCCCGCACTATCTGCATTACCTGTTCCTGATATACAAGACATCCGTATGTTACGGAAAGTATAGGCTTGAGACTCTCATGTATATACTCTATCGAGTCCGGATGTTTCTTGTTTTCTATATATGTAGGTATAGATGCCATAGGACCCGGCCGGTAAAGGGATATACCCGCTACAATGTCCTCGAAGCAATCAGGTTTAAGGTTTTTCATAAACTGTGTCATACCACCGCTTTCGAGCTGGAATATTCCCTGAGTGTTTCCCTTTGAGATCATTTCATATACCTTATCGTCATCATAATCCATAGAGGAAAAATCTATCTTGATACCGCGGTTTTTCTCTATCATTTCCAGCGCATCTCTTATTATCGTAAGGTTTCTCAGACCCAGAAAATCCATCTTCAGAAGTCCGAGTTCCTCTATGGTAGTCATGTTGAACTGTGTGGAAAGGCCTTTGTCTGCAAGATAAAGAGGAACATATTCA
The DNA here is from genome assembly GCA_937966095.1 of uncultured Eubacterium sp. Taxonomy (GTDB): domain Bacteria; phylum Bacillota; class Clostridia; order Peptostreptococcales; family Anaerovoracaceae; genus Lentihominibacter. Next base: position 28,123 of record CALCKF010000042.1, on the reverse strand, counting down.
TCTATGCTTTCCTTTGATATGACCACACCGGCTGCATGAGTAGAGGCATGACGAGGCATGCCTTCCAAAGCCCTGGCCATATCTATGACTTTTCTTGTCGTCTCTTCGCTTTCATATTTTGCTCTAAGCTCAGGGCTGGTTTCCAGAGCCAGATCTATAGTCATTTTCAGTGAAAACGGTATGGCCTTCGCTATTGCATCTGTTTCCGGATAGCTTACATTCAGCACTCTGCCTACATCGCGGACAGCCTGCTTTGCCTTCATCGTCCCGAAAGTGATTATCTGTGACACTCTATCTTCACCATACTTTTCAGTTACATAGTCTATTACTTCCCCTCTTCTTTCATAGCAGAAGTCTATATCTATATCAGGCATGCTGACCCTCTCGGGATTCAGAAATCTTTCAAATATAAGGCCGTACTTTATCGGATCGATATCGGTTATCCTCAAAGTATACGCAACTATACTGCCTGCGGCTGAACCTCTGCCCGGTCCGACCATTATCCCTTTGTTCTTGGCATAATTTATAAAATCCCATACTATCAGAAAATATTCAACGTAACCCATATTCTCTATGGTAGACAGCTCATAATCCAATCTGCTGTACAGGCTTTCGTCCACATTTCCGCCTGCGCCGCCATATCTGTATACCAGTCCATCCGTACACAGCTTTCTCAGATATTCACTGTTGCTCATTCCTTCCGGAGCATGGAAATCCGGCAGATGAAGCTCACCAAAACTTATAGACACGTCACACTGCTCAGCTATACGTGATGTATTGTCACATGCTTCCGGTATACCGGCAAAGATCCTCCTCATTTCATCCTCAGATTTCAGATAAAACTGGTCATTGGCAAAACGCATCCTGTTTTCATCATCTATAGTAGATGATGTCTGGATACATATAAGCACGTCCTGTGTGACCGCATCCTCCTGCCTTACATAATGCACATCATTAGTCGCTACAAAAGGTATCCCTGTCTCTTCATGAAGCCGCTTCATGTCTGGCAGGATCCTCATTTCTTCTTCAAGTCCCTGATCCTGAAGTTCCAGATAAAATCCATCATCGCCAAAGATTTCCCTCATTTCAAGGGCCTCACGCTTGGCTCCTTCGTAATCTCCGTTTATGAGCCTGTACTGTATCTCGCCTGCCAGGCATGCAGACAAGGCTATTATCCCTTCGCTGTATTCTCTCAGAACTTCCTTGTCAACTCTTGGTTTATAATAAAAACCGTGACGGTATCCCTCTGACACTATCTTCATCAGATTCCTGTAACCTCTGTTATTTCTGGCAAGGAGCACAAGATGACCCATATGCTTGTCCCTTTCCGCCTCCTTATCGAAGCGTGTCCTGGCCGCTGTATATATCTCACATCCCAGTATAGGCTTTATCCCCTGTCTGAGACATTCCTTGTAAAAATCTATAACTCCGAACATAACTCCGTGGTCTGTTATTGCAATCGAATCCATTCCCAGCTCCTTTGCTCTGGAAACCAGATCCTTTATCCTTGACGCACCGTCCAGCAGACTGTATTCGGTATGAACATGTAAATGTGTGAATGCCATTTTTCCGCCCCATCTGAAATATAATTAAAATATATTGATATTTTAACACAAAAATGTATTTTTTCTCTTTAAAAGTTATATTAAATAAAGTAAAATAAAAATGTTTTAAGGAGAGATCATGAAAAAATTTATTATCTGTATTTCCATATTTATACTTGTACTGATCGGAGCTATAACATTTTCTTCAATTTCATATGCAAATTCGTCCCAGTATGATAATGATGTCCTTCCGGAAAACACTAAGGTGAACGGAGTCGACTGTTCTGGGCTTACATATGAGCAGGCAGCTGCGAAGATCACCAAAGAATGGAACAGCAAGCATATAATGATAACGGGGCAGCTCAACAACGAGATAGCATCCTTCACAGACTTCGGATGCACCTATGATATTGTCAAGAAGCTGAAAAATGTTAAAAAAAATTATATAGTGTTTGCTGCCGCCAATCATTTCATCAGCACTCCGTTTCTCGTGCATATTCCGATGATTATAGACAGCTACAGTGAATCTTTCAAAGACCGCGTTGTATCCGCTCCATTCCTTAATCATAAGGACAGCACCGTAAGTCAGGATGCATATGTGGATCTTTCAGACAGGAAATTCTCTATAGTACCGGAAGTATACGGAACAAAGCCTGACTCCGAAAAATTCTTCAAAGACCTTCTTCATCATATCCAGACTGGTGAGTTCAGACTTATATTCGATGAGAAAAATTATTATACTATGCCGAAGGTGACCTCTGAAGACAAAGCTTTGAAAGATTATCAGAAATACTGCAGGAAATATCTGAAGCAAAAGATAACGTACAGCATGGGAGAAGAAACATTTACCATATCAGCTGAAACTCTTAGCGGGCTTATGAAAGATGATATGTCCGGAACCGCAGACGAGGAGGCTGTAAATAATTATGTCTCGGAGCTGGCTTCAAAATACGATAACGTAGGTATCGAAAGGAACTTCACTTCCCTCAGCGGCAAACAGATACATGTTTCAGGCGGCACATACGGCTGGACTATAGATCAGGAGGGAGAGGCAAAAAAACTCATATCAGACATTAATTCTCATAAAGATGTGACAAGAAAACCGATATATTCTGAGGAAGGCTATGGTGAATATTCGCGAACAGTAGGAAACACATATATAGATGTTGATATTTCAAGACAGGTAGTCAAAATGTATGTAAACGGTACGATCACATTTTCCTCAAGTTGTGTGACCGGCTGCAGAGCAAACGGTACTACCACTGATACCGGAACATATTACATACTGAACAAGGTGCGTAATGTAGTCCTGCGAGGAGACAACGTAGACGGCACTGAATATGAAAGTCCTGTAAAATACTGGCTGGGAGTGACCTGGGGAGGGCAGGGATTCCATGATGCTGACTGGCGCGGTTCCTTCGGCGGCAGCATATGGATATATAACGGAAGTCATGGATGCATAAACATGCCTCCCAACAGAATGCCTTCTTTATATAATGCTGCCGAGGTCGGAATGCCCGTTGTAGTACATTACTGAATAGAAAAAGAGCCTTAACGGCTCTTTTCCTTTTACAGCGAAGCATTGTACGGATCAGTCACTTCCGTATAATAAACATACATGTTCTTTATTCCATATATATCTATTATCCTTATATTATTGTTTGCGTTCTCCTGTAATATGATGTAATTTATTCCGACTCCGATAAGAAATCCTGCATGTTCCTCGATCGTATCGGATCCCACCAGCTGCTGTACTCTGACATATCTTCCTATCTGAGTCCTGTATATACCATTAAGGTACTGCAGCGAATTGTAGTCCAGCATTTCGCTGTATTCCTCCGGCAGCAGCGGATTAGCCGGAACTGTGAATACAGGGCTGTTGGGGAAAATCATCGGGTACATTTCCGCTCTTGCAAAATCACTTCCCCCTGATATACCTGTGATGTCAGATACAGGAATGTCATTGTCATCAACCGCCTGTGCTTTTTCTGAATTTCCCATCACCTGAGTCATATCTGAACGGGTAAGCTGCATTGCAGCGTTCTGTTCTGTAGCCATTCGATCACCTCTCTGTTTTAAGTTTCAGCATAATATACGGTAGGAATATAAAAGCAGTGATTGTTTATCCTGTTATGGATAACTCCTACCCTTGTCGGAAAATACGTAGGGCATACTTCACTGTACGGATTCTGAAAAAACAGGGAATTATCCACTCCCGCAAGTCTTCCTCCCTGCATAGCCCAGTCTGCGATATCATAATGCTCCTGAGTAGGTGTCATATTATATACGTTCTGCGGATTGTAATACCCTCCCACATTGGTCTTCATACAGGTAAACTGATTCTGCTGTTCTATTACATTCCTTATATTTCCACCTTCATTTATACGGGCGAATTCACCATATGTTATAGTTGCTCTGTTCATCACGACAGTAGCAACACCCTGCATGCCCGGATATCCTTCTCCTCCGGCTTCACACTGTATGAGCCGGGCAAAAAGTTCCCTGGTATCCATAACTTTTTATTCCACCTTTCAATTATAGCTAGGGTATTATATGCAGACGGTTATTTTTTTGTTCTGAATATCAGTTTTTTTAGCTTACCGCCATTCCATGGGATAAGAGGATAAAGATATGACGTTCCTACCAGTGTTTTTGTGAACGCCATTGCTGTAACGGAAAAGACAAAAGCAGCGGCCATGCCTATCCATCCGAAAAAGTGTGCGGCTACAAGCATCAGCACTCTTACGAACTTGATACCGTATCCCAGCTCGATACTTGGCTGCGTAAAGCTTGCCAGCGCAACTACAGCCATACATAATATAGTCTGCGGCACGAACCATCCTGATGAAACCGAAAATTCGCCGAGGATCAGCGCGCCTATAACTGAAAGCGACATGCCGAGAGATTCCGGAGTATTCAAAGATGCAAGCTTAAGACCGTCTATAGCCAGTTCTAAAAGTATGAACTGCCAGAATATGCTTATCGCAAATTCTTCTTCCGTTATGAAGAATTTGAGAGAATCATGCACCGGTACATACCCTTCTGCAAAAATCAGGTACACAGGCGTTGCAAACAATATGATCAATATATTTATGATCCTGAGCATCCTGAAGTAATTGCCTGTGAGCATAGGGAAATAGTAATCATCAACATCCTGTACAAAATCAAATATTCCTGCCGGCACCAGTATCACTGTAGGTGAATTATCAACTATTATTGCTATCTTACCTTCCTCCAGATGTGCTGCGATTATGTCAGGCCTCTGTGTATATCTTACTCTCGGGAACGGATTCAGTCTTGCTGTTTTCTTTCCGGCCAGGACCTCCACAAGAGTCTGCTCCGTAATCGTCAATCCTTTTATATTCAACTGCTGTATATCATTTTCCAGTTTTTTTACCATGTTGATATCCGCTTTGTCCTTCATATATGCGACTGATACATCTGTTTTTGTCATCTCACCCACTGAAAATATCCTGAATATCAAATCATTATCTCTCAGTCTTCTTCTTATCAGCGCTATATTTGTCATCATAGATTCCACGAATCCGTCCTTGGATCCTCTCAGACTTTTTTCCTTCGACGGCTCCTCAACTCCTCTAAGAGGATAATTTCTGCAGTCTATGATTATTATCTCGCTGTAGCCGCTTATAAAAAGAGGTATAAGTCCCGAATACATGAATCTTATTGCCTGATCCATATCACTGATCACAAGAGCATCAAGAAACGGCAGGTTCCTCTCAAGAAACTCTTCAGCGGTAGCAGAGTTATCCATCTGGTTTTTTTTCAGCGAAAAAAGGCTGAATATCACTCTCTGCATCATTCCTCCGTCAACAAGACCGTCAACAAAAAACATTCTGGCATCACGCTCACCTATACTGAGTTTCCTCTCCAGCAGGTCAAAGCTTTCTCCAACCGGGGCCTTACGCTTCATCTCACTGATCAATTCAATATATCTGTCCATTTAAAAACCTCGCATAATTTTGGTATTATTTTTTACAGAAATACCTAATATATGCGAGGTCTTTTTATCTTAGCCTACAGTTTATCTTTTTTTACGTTTATTGGACTGCCCTTTCCTCACAGGCTCCCGGTTTTCTTCCTCATTACGGGCGTGTTTTTTCATACCCATCGTTCTTGCAATCTGAAAAACTATATAGATAACAGCCAGGGCTACACAGAACATTATCACGCCATTATCATCGCCTGCAAATCCCAGCAGTTTTGCAAAGAACAGGCCTCCAATGATAAATATCCAAAAATACAATATCTTGCCTATTATACCATTGCCCATGCTTTTGTCCTTTCTTTCCACATAAACTATTTGAGTTTCGCAATAAGCTCACCGGCTTTGACCTGCTGTCCCTCTCCTATATAGATCTTATCGACTATTCCTTTTACCGGAGCAAGAATATTAGTCTCCATTTTCATCGCTTCTATCACTGCAATAGGCTGCTTTTCCTCAACCTCATCGCCTTCCTTTATAAGGACTTTCAGTATGTTTCCCGGTATATTTGCACCTATTTCGGTAGGATCCTCGGCATCAGCATACACGATCTGTGATGCTGTAGCTGCTATATTTGCAGCTTCATCCTTTATCTTGACCGCGCTTCTGTTTCCGTTGACCTCAAATACAACATTTCTGAAACCTTCTTCATCTGTCTCCCTTACATTGGAAAGCCTTACTACAAGCTCCTTTCCTTCAGCTATCTTGATCTCACATGTTTCGCCTTCAGAAAGCCCGTGGAAGAATATATCGCTTCCCATGAGCCTGAAATTGCCTTCCGTTTCAAGGCTCTTTACATAATCCTCGAACACTTTAGGATATAAAGCATAACTCAGAGCCTCCTTTTCTGATCCTTTAAGCCCGTATTTATCACGCAAAAGCTTCTTTATCGCATCAAAGTCCTCATCAGGCAGAAGCTCGCCAGGCCTGCATGTAATAGGCTCTTTTCCATGCAATACCAGCTTCTGAAGTTTTTCCGGAAAACCTCCCTCAGGCTGACCCATCATACCTTCAAAGTACGAAACTATCGAATCAGGGAAATCTATGTCCTTTGCCTTTTCATATATATTTTCAGCGTCAAGGTCATTCTGCACCATGAATATTGCCATATCTCCAACAGCCTTGGATGAAGGGGTAACTTTTACTATATCGCCCAGCATTTCATTGACCGTCTTGTACATCTCCTTGACTTCGCTGAATTTATGACCAAGCCCGAAACTTTCCACCTGAGATTTGAGGTTGGAATACTGTCCTCCAGGCATCTCGTATTTATATATCTCTGCCGAGCCTGTCATCATATCTGACTCAAACTGTTTGTATACAGGTCTTACAGCAGCCCAGTAATCAGATATCTCCTGTATTCCGTCAGGATCTATGCCAGTATCTCTTTCTGTGCTTTCCATAGCAGCAACTATGGAGTTGAGAGCCGGCTGACTCGTAAGTCCGGACATGCTGTTGAAAGCCGCATCTATTATATCCACTCCTGCACCTGCCGCTACCATAAGGGAAGCAACACCATTGCCGCTGGTATCATGAGTATGGAGATGTATAGGTATGGAAATCTCATTTTTAAGGGCCTCGATCAGCTTTTTCGCTGCCATAGGTTTCAGCAGCCCTGACATGTCCTTGATCCCAAGTATATGAGAACCTCTCTTTTCAAGTTCTTTAGCCATTCTTACATAATAGTCAAGATTATATTTTTCTCTGCTTGAATCCAGGATATCACCTGTATAACATATGCATGCCTCAGCTATCTTTCCCTGATTAAGAGTCTCATCAAGAGCAACTTCCATTCCCTGTATCCAGTTGAGAGAGTCAAATATCCTGAATATATCTATCCCTGAAGCAGCGGACTCTTTGACGAACCTTCTTATTACATTGTCAGGATAGTTTTTATAGCCTACACCGTTAGCGCCTCTTATGAGCATCTGGAACATTATATTAGGTATCTTCTCTCTCAAAGTCGCCAGTCTTTCCCAAGGCGATTCTTTTAAGAACCTGTATGCCGTGTCAAATGTTGCTCCGCCCCACATTTCCAGAGAAAACAGGTTCTGTCCGTACAAAGCTACAGCAGGAGCTATCTTTTCCATATCGACAGTCCTTACTCTTGTCGCCATAAGTGACTGCTGAGCATCTCTCATGGTTGTATCCGTTATAAGCAGCTTTTTCTGACCCTTTATCCAATCTACTACTCCTTCAGGTCCCTTTTCATCGAGGATCTGCTTGGTTCCTTTCAGTCTGCTTATTTCCTCCGGCTTTATCCTAGGGAAAACCGGCACGTCAAACTGAGGTTTCACACCTCTGTTCCCGTTCACATATTTTTCTCCCAGGAATTTGAGGACTCTCATTTCCTTGTCCTCACGCACCATTATGTTTAGCAGTTCAGGATTGTCAGCTATGAATCCCGTATCACACTTTCCCGCTTTAAAAGTAGGATGATTAAGTACATTGAGAAGGAATGTCCTGTTTGTCTTGACTCCCGTTATATCCATCTCCTTCAGTGCTCTTTTCGCTTTATTCGTAGCATCTTCAAAGCTTCTGGACCACGAAGTCACCTTAACAAGAAGGCTGTCATAGTAAGGAGAGATATTTGCATTTACAAAAGCATTTCCTGCGTCAAGCCTTATACCGTATCCTCCGGCGCTCGTATACTTTGTGATGACACCTGTATCAGGAGCAAATCCGTTTATAGGGTCCTCCGTAGTAAGTCTGCACTGTATCGAATATCCTCTCGGCTGTATATCATCCTGACTCTTTATATTTATTTTATCGGAATCCAGACTGTACCCTTCAGCTATCAGTATCTGTGACTGGACTATATCTATTCCTGTAGTCATTTCCGTAACAGTATGCTCTACCTGTATCCTGGGATTCATCTCGATAAAATAATGATTTCCATCCTTGTCCACAAGAAATTCCACCGTTCCGGCACTTCTGTAGTTCACCGCTTTTGCGATCTTTATCGCATCTGCGCATATTTTTTGTCTCTGCTCATCAGTAATAGAAAGAGCCGGTGTGAATTCGACTACCTTCTGATGTCTTCTCTGTATGGAGCAGTCACGCTCATAAAGATGAACCACATTGCCGTAATTGTCTCCAAGAACCTGTACCTCTATGTGTTTAGGCCGTTCAAGGTATTTCTCAATAAATATATCGTCTATACCGAAAGCTTTTTTCGCTTCGCTTCTGGCGCTCCTGAACTGATCAGGCATCTCTTCTCTGCTCCTTACGATCCTCATGCCTCTGCCTCCTCCTCCGGCGGCAGCTTTCAGCATTACAGGATATCCGCATTCATCAGCAAACCTGAGCGCAACCTCTTCCGACGGTATAGTCTCTGTGATACCCGGTATCGTAGGCGCCCCAACCTCGTTTGCCACTATTTTCGACTTGACCTTGTCACCGAGATTATCCATCATATTGTAATCCGGACCTATGAACACCAGTCCTTCATCTTCACAGGCCTTTGCAAACTCCACGTTTTCCGCAAGGAATCCATATCCCGGATGTATGGCATCGACGCCCTTGGCTTTAGCAAGTTCAATTATCTCGTCTATTGCCAGATATGCATCCACGGGAGATTTTCCTCTTCCGATCTGATAGGCTTCATCCGCTTTTGTTCTGAATAACGTATTTTTATCCTCTTCTGAATAGATCGCTACACTTCTTATTCCCAATTCTTTGCAGGCTCTGAATATTCTGATGGCGATTTCTCCTCTGTTGGCCACCAGCACTCGTTTAAACTTTCTGCCTTGTTTCATATTCCGAGTCTCCTTTCCTGTTTTGACTATTTATGTATTCCGTAAACTTCATTTGATGTAAAAAAACGAAATAACTATTACAATATTTTATCACTTTTTGCAGCTATTTTCCACTACAATATTTATTTTTTATGCGGTATTGCCATATTACTTTTTCTGTATATGGACATCCATCTGGGGATATGGTATTTCTATACCGTTATCATCAAATACTTCCTTCGCCTTTTCTTCAAGATAATATTTGACAGTGTAATAATCATCCGTATCACACCATGCCATAAGATCCATTATCACAGCATTCTGGCCATGTTCCGAAACGCCGATGACAGGTTCGGGATCCTTAAGTATCATCTCATTTTCATCGCAAATTTCCTGAAGGATCTGCTTCACCTTCGATATATCGCATTTATATCCTATCCCGAACTTGCAGTCGACTCTCCTGACACCTTCCCTGCTGTGATTTATCAGTACTGATGTATTGATAATGCCGTTGGGAATAGTTATCGTCTTATTATCAAATGTCCTCAATGTAGTCAAAAAAAGATCTATATCCTTAACCTTACCCGATACCTCTCCTATATCTATGACATCATCCTTTTTAAATGGCTTTGTGACTATTATCATAACGCCTCCTGCCACATTGGCAAGACTGTCTTTAAGAGCAAGGGCTATTGCAGCTCCGGCAGCACCGACTACTGTGATTATTGTGCTTATCTGGACCCCTATTATGCTGAGACACATGGTTACGATTATTATTCCGCCTGCCACCTTTATAGAGTTTATGATAAATGAGTACAGTACGGAATCAAGACTGCTTTTATCCAGAGCCTTTCTTGTTATTTTCAGTATCAGCTTAAGAAATCCAAAACATATGACAATAAGTATGATCAGTTTGACTGCGGTTATCCCCAGATCCTGCAGTTTTCCTGAAGACAGAAAGGCTTCTATTATCCTTTCCGTTCTCGTTATTTCATCCATCTCTACTCCTCCGTTTTTATCTTCTTTCCAAGCCTTCTTCTGTCAAGCTCCTTCAGATACTTTTTTCTGAGTCTTATATCATCAGGAACTATTTCCACCAGTTCATCGTCATCTATGAATTCAAGCGCTTCTTCAAGGGAAAATGTTCTGGCAGGAGCCAGCTTGATATTCTCATCGCTTCCGGCGGCTCTCATATTGCTTGCCTTTTTCATCTTGCACGGATTTACCACCATGTCATCGCTTCTGGCATTCATACCGATTATCATGCCTTCATATACTCTGGTCCCCGGCTCTATAAACATCTGTACACGCTCGCTTATATTGAATATGGCATAAGGTGTCGCTGTTCCTTCTTCCTGGGCTATGGCGACGCCGTTTATCCTGCCAGGTATATCTCCCATATACTCTCCGAACCTTTCAAACCGCCTTACCATGGTACCTTCACCACGCGTATCGTTTATGAATTCGCTTCTGTATCCCAGAAGGCCTCTCGTAGGCACAATGTATTCAAGTCTCGTGAATCCGTTCTCACTCTTCATCTCACGCATCATGCCCTTTCTCACATTCAGCTTTGATATCACCGACCCTGAATATTCATCAGGAACAGACAATACCACCTCTTCCAGCGGTTCAAGTATATGATTTTTCTCATCCCGGCGCATTATGACTTCAGGTTTTGATACTGCCAGCTCATAGCCTTCTCTTCTCATGTTTTCTATCAGTATCGAAAGATGAAGCTCTCCTCTGCCCGATACTTTGAAACTGTCAGTGGAATCTGTCTCCTCAACCTTTAATCCGACATTTACCTCCAGCTCCTTATTGAGTCGTTCTCTAAGATGCCTTGATGTGACAAACTTTCCTACACGTCCTGCAAATGGGGACTTATTGACCATAAAATACATTGAAAGCGTGGGCTCCTCGATCTTTATCATTTCCAGAGGATCCGGATCATCAATATCGCATACCGTTTCACCTATAGATATATCTGATATACCCGATATAACAACTATGTCACCGGATTCAGCCTGATCAACAGGCATCCTCTTAAGACCTCTGTATACGAACACCTGGTTTATCTTTCTATGGCGTATCTGACCATCGCCCTGTGCAACTGCAACCGTATCACCGGTCTTCACTACACCTTTTGTGACGCGTCCTATACCAAGCCTTCCTATATAATCATCATATGCCAGAGCAGATATCTGCAGCTGCAGTGGCTCGTCATTATAATCCGGATATGGCTCGACATGCTTTATGATAGTCTCGAACAGCGGCGTTATGTCAAGCCCGTTCATTCCTTTGGCCGTTTTCTTTATCTTCATCCCGCTGCCGCCGATATCGATGCCGTTGATATCGTCAGGATCGTACACTACTATCCCCTGTCGCGCTATACCGTAAAGTATCGGAAAATCCAGCTGACGGTCGTTCGCATCCAGATCCATGAACAGCTCATATACCTCGTCTACCACCTCATTTATCCTTGCATCTTTCTTGTCTATCTTATTGATCAGAAGGATAGGATTTATTCCCTGCTCAAGAGATTTTTTTAGTACAAATCTTGTCTGCGGCATAGGCCCTTCACTGGAATCCACCAGCAGTATCACTGTGTCCACCGTTTTTATGATCCGCTCGACTTCCGATGAAAAATCCGCATGCCCCGGGGTATCCACTATGTTTATCTTCACATCATCATGCATAACTGAACAGTTTTTAGAATATATGGTTATGCCCCTTTCTCTTTCTATGTCATCACTGTCCATCACACAGTCCACAACCTGCTCATTTTCTCTGAAAACACCGCTCTGATTCAGGAATGCATCCACCAGAGTGGATTTCCCGGCATCTACGTGAGCTATAACTGCTATATTGATTATTTTTCTTTTTTCTGACATGTATCCGTCCTGCCTTTTCATATCTATATTATTCTAAGGCTATCCTGCCTTAGTTTCACTGCATTTTTATATTGTAAAACAATTGAATGACAGTGTCAAAAAATAAATTTCATCGTCTTCCAACGTCATCCCTTATATGATAATATATATATCCGTAGGAAAGGATAAGATATTCATGGAAAAGATCGTATCAGTGCTGTCCTCCGCAATGGGCAGCCACAAACTCGTTAAAATAATATTTTCCGGGAAACGGAAAAAATCAGTAGAATACGGAAAAGTGACAATGCGCCCTGTTGCCATCAGAGGAGAATACATGTATCAGGCGGAGTTTCACTTTGAAAACAAGGTCACTCACCGCAACATCCCTTATTTTGATGGCATTGATTTTGCTTCAGATCTGATATCCCGCTGCTTCAAGCAGATAAATATACTCACGGAAACTGAAGATATACAGATTCTGGCCTCAAAACCCGAAAATCCAAGGATCACTGTCAGAAGCGCTGTTCGAAGATCCGGCGATCTTTCCCATAACAGAAAAAAACGTTATATGATCGAAGACGGCAATCCGTGTGATTTTCTTATTCGTCTCGGAGTCATGTCCTCCGACGGAAAAGTCAGAAAAAAACATTACTCAAAATTCAGGCAGATAAACAGATTCCTGGAAATAGCAGATAACTGCTTCGATGATCTGCCAGGATCCGGAACTATACGTATCATAGATTTCGGATGTGGCAAAAGCTATCTTACATTTGCTCTGTATCACTATCTTCATGATATAAAAAAACGTCAGGTGAAAATAACCGGTCTTGATCTTAAAGAAGATGTCATCGATCTGTGCAATAAGATCTCAGATGATCTCGGCTATGATGATCTGAAATTCATGACCGGCGATATAGCCGATTATGAAAGTGACGGCGCTGATATGGTTGTTACCCTGCATGCATGCGATACTGCTACCGATTTTGCTCTGATAAATGCTGTAAGATGGAACTGCAAAGTCATACTGTCTGTACCATGCTGTCAGCATGAACTGTTTTCACAGATACGAAACGATATATGCGACCCTATGCTAAAATACGGTATAATCCGTGACAAATTCACCGAGCTTCTGACCGACAGTCTGAGAGGCCTTAAACTGGAATCTCTGGGATATACCGTTAATATGATGGAATTCACATCGCTGGAGCATACATCGAAAAACATAATGATAAAAGCCGTAAAGACCGGCAACAGCTCATATGCTGCAAAGGCTTCTGATGAATACGAACGTCTCAAAAGCTTCTATCATGTTTCTCCTATGATAGACAGAATCTGATGTCTGATATTTTGAAAGGATTTCACATGGATCTTAAAAGAGGATTAAAAGACGGTATACCCGTCGCACTCGGATATTTCTCCGTATCCATAGCATTCGGACTGATGGCTGTTCAGTGCGGACTGACATGGTTTGAAGCTCTGCTTATATCATTCACCAATCTTACATCAGCAGGGCAGTTTGCCGGTATCACGGTAATAGCAGGAATGGGTACATATCTTGAAATGGCGCTTACACAGCTTGTTATAAATTCAAGATATGCTCTTATGGGAATATCGCTCTCCCAGAAGACGGACAGCCGGTTCAGGGGAGCATGGCGCATGCTTTTCGGCTTTGCCATAACGGATGAGATATTTGCTGTATCATCAGGCCAAAAAGGCGATATCACAAGAGAATATTTCTCGGGTCTTATCATCCTTCCCATAATAGGATGGTCTTCCGGGACCGTATGCGGAGCCATACTGGGCAATGTGATGCCTCATATAGTGACCAACGCTCTGGGAGTTGCCCTTTACGGCATGTTTATAGCTGTTGTCGTGCCTAAAGCAAGAGAAAACATACACGTACTGGCTGTCGTTGCAATCTCTGTGGTTATCAGTACTGCCCTTTACTATATCCCTGCATTCTCAGGTATATCTTCCGGATTTGCCATAATAATATGTGCAGTAGCAGCTTCAGCTGCAGGAGCACTCATATTCCCTGTAAAGGAGGGTGAACGGTAATGGATTTTATGAGATTCCTGCCTTATCTTATAGTTATGGCCACAGTCACATACCTTATCAGAGCCATACCTTTCGTTCTTATAAACAGAAAAATAGAGAACAGGTTTATCAATTCCTTTCTCTATTATATACCATATACAGTTTTATCTGCCATGACTTTCCCCGCCATCATATATGCTACGGGGAATATAATATCGGCTGCAGCAGGATTTATAGCTGCAGTACTTATCTCATACAGAGGCAAAAGCCTCATTACAGTAGCCGTAGGTGCATGTGCATCAGTATTTTTCATTGAGCTGGCAATGATGCTTTTTTAACCTTAACCGGCTTATTCCGGCACCGACCAGTCTACAGGCTCCTGCCCTGCCGATATCAGAAATTCGTTAGCACGCGAAAAATATCTTCCTCCGAAAAAACCGTTATTGGCTGAATAAGGACTTGGGTGCGCTCCTTCCAGTATACAGTGATTAGAGGATGATATCAGTCCCTTTTTATTTTTCGCATTCCTTCCCCAGAGTATGAACACCATGGGCTCTTCCCGCTGTACAAGAAGCTGTATAACTCTGTCGGTAAATATTTCCCAGCCCTTGCCGGCATGCGAATTTGGACTGCCTTCTCTCACAGTCAGCACCGTATTCAGCAGCAGCACCCCGCTATGAGCCCAGCTTTCAAGATTGCCGTGTCCCGGTGTATCTATCCCCAGATCGTTCTTAAGTTCCTTGAATATATTCACCAGTGAAGGCGGTATCCTTACACCTTTCTGTACCGAAAAGCAAAGCCCGTGGGCCTGTCCCGGCTGATGATACGGATCCTGTCCGAGTATCACTGCCTTGACTTTTTCATATGGTGTAAATTTCAAAGCATTGAAAATACTGTACATATCCGGGTAAATGCGCCTGGTGCTGTACTCTTTCTTGAGAAATTCTCTGAGCTTTAGATAATAATCTTTATCAAATTCTCCCTGCAGGACTTTGTCCCAGCTGTTTCCTATATTGACCATGCTCCCATTATATGATGTTTTTAATCGAAAAACAAGATGGATACGTGATATAATATATGCAGTAACATAATCAGTAAAAATATTTGTAAGGTATGACCGATATGGAAAAAAAAATATATATGTCATCTATGGCATGTACAAAACTTAAATACTATCTCTATGAACATGACTTTGATATCACTTTTCTGGACGGTAACGGATCTCCTGTATATGATGAGGTGTCCACCCATGCCGACATCCACATGTGCCAGCTTGGTCTGTGGGAAAACGCCTTCATATTTCCGGGAAATATAAGCAAATTACAACGTCATTACCCGGGAAATATAATATATAACGCAGTATGCACCGGGAAATACTTCATACATAACATGAAATACACCGACGAAGACCTTCTTCACTGTGTGCGGAACTGGCATGATAAGAATTTCACGGATTCTGAACATATTTTCATAAGTGTACCGCAGGGATATACAAGATGCTGCTGCCTTCCTGTAGATGACACCTCCTTTATAACATCCGACGAAGGGATTTTCAAGATACTCAAAAGTCATGATACAGACGTGCTGCTTATCAATAAGGGTTACGTAATGCTTCCGGGCTTCGATTATGGCTTCATAGGAGGATGTGCCGGCCATATCATTGCAGATGGAAGACGCGCTATAGTTTTCAACGGTTCCCTCGAAAGCCATCCTGACCATAAAAAAATCACGGCCTTCATAAAAGACCGCGATATAGATATCGTTTCTTTCAAAAACGAGCCTCTTTCGGATATAGGCAGCATACTGGCCTGCTGATACCGAGGTCAAGGAGACACCTGATTTATGAAACTGTCGAGGCTCTGGCCCATCACCATTCTTACACGAGGCAGAAGATAAGGATCATTCCCGGGTCTGGCTTTGCCGTATTCCGTGGTCACCCCACATAGAAATCCCGCCTTTTCCACAACATTCCTGCACTGTACCGTATAATCACCATACGGATACGCAAAGGCATCACTGCTTCCGCATATCTCTATTGATCTCCTCAGATCTGCAAGACCTTCATCTTCAGATAAAGCTGTAAATATCCCGCCATGTCCTATCACTCCTCCTGCCCTGTGCATATTATCCGAATGAGATTCATAAGAAACATAATCACTGCTGTATTTTTTAATTTTTTCCGCTCCATTTTCTGAAGTTATCATAAAACATGTAGCCGGCACCTTGTTCTTTTCAAGTACAGGAATCCCGTTTTCAAGAAAAGTAAGCGCGCCGTCATCAAAGCAGAGCACTATGCTCTTTTCCGGGAGAATACGTTCCCCATCTATATATTCGCGCACTTCTTTCCAGCTGGGATAATAGTACCCCTCATCATTCAGCCATTCCAGCTCCTCGTTGAGATCCTGCTCTGATATATAGTTCCCGTATCTCCGTTCCAGATCCTCCGGAGGGTTATTCTCATCGTAAACGTAATGATACATACATATGGGAAGTCCGGCAGAACTGTAATCTATACATGGCTCCACCTTGACAGATCTGGTCACTTTCGTCGTCTTACCGTCATCGTCTTTTACCGTGTATTCCACTTTATTTATGCCGGCTGTAACAAAATCCGCACCCGATACCTTGACTCTGTCGGTAATATCCTTTCCATTGCTGTCAAACGCTCTATACCCCGGCTCTGTGAACTTGCTTCCCAGTTTTACGGTCTGCTGCTGGTCAACATCTTCCAGCAGTATCTCAGGATCCATTTTATCCAGCACTGTCACCGTTCTGACTGTCCTCAGATTTCCTATAATATATATGATCTCATATTCTCCCGGGACAGATGTATCGACATTTCCTCTTATCTCGACCTCACCTGAGGCATCGCGTCCTCCCTGCAATGCCGTTGCCCCCTGTTCCTCATATACCGAATTGAGCCCAACCGACATATTTTTTTCACCATTTAGTACCAGTGAAAACTGAGTGGTGTAGTATATTGCTGCATATGCCATTACTCCGACAACAACGACTGCAAGTATCAAGATCGTCAATTTTATCCTGCTCATATCCTTACCCCATTTCATACTGTGTATAATATTCCATTTAGTGATAATATCCTGTACATATACTACCATGTTTGTGGTAAAATGTTAATCATGAAAAAACATGCAATCATACCAGTCTTCATTCCTCACAAAGGCTGCCCCAACGACTGTGTTTTCTGCAATCAGAAAGCGATAACAGCAAGACAGGCCGATGTGACACCTGGGGACGTGGAAAAATTAATAGAAAAGTATCTTCCTACTCTACAGAACAGGAATCTGGAAACTATAGAAGTCGCTTTTTTCGGAGGAAGCTTCACAGGTATCCCAATGGAAGAGCAGTCCGGATTTCTTGCCGCTGCCAAGAAATATAAGGACAGAGGCCTGATAGACAAGATACATATGTCTACAAGACCGGATTACATCGATGAAAAAATACTGGATAATCTCATCAGATATGATGCTGACATAATAGAACTGGGAGTACAGTCATTTGATCCGGACGTCCTTGAAGCATCCAACAGAGGTCATACCATCGATGATGTTTACAGAGCATGCCGCCTAATAAAATCATACGGTTTTCAGCTGGGGATACAGCTGATGATAGGTCTGCCTAAAGACAGCCGCGAAAAATGTATCTTTTCAGCCGAGGAAACCGTCAGGATAGCACCATCTATAGCTCGCCTGTACCCCACTATAGTACTTAACGATACAGAGCTCTACAACATGTATTCAACAGGTGATTATAAGCCGCTTTCTACAGAAGAAGCAGTCATCACGACCAAGGAAATGTACAAAATACTTGATAAAGCAGGGATAAATATCATACGTGTAGGTCTCAAAAGCACAGATCTCATTACTGATGGCGGCGAAATACAGGGACATACTTTTCATCCGGCATTCAGGCAGCTGGTGGAAGGTGAGATCGCAAAAGAACAGCTCGAGGAACAGCTTCTTTCCATTGCCGCCGGTTCCGGCAGCCGCCATTTACCGCTTGATAGCGGATCATATGCTTTCTGCAGCAGCGGAAATTCATTTTCCAATATGGTCGGCAACGGCAAACGTAACAAACGGTATTTTTCCGAAAAATACCCGGGCCTTAAAATAAAATACAAGGTGGATCACAGTCTTGAAGACGGAAGATATATTGTGGTAAAATATTGATTTAGAATATGATTCAGGAGGATATATATGAAAGCAGTTATTACAGTTATCGGAAAAGATATGGTAGGTATACTGGCAAAGGTAAGTACAGCATGTGCAGATGCCAACGCTAATGTCGTAGAAGTCACACAGTCAATACTGGACGAATATTTTGCAATGATAATGCTCATCGACATCGACCGGATGACATGTTCTCTGGAGGAACTGAAGACTTCCATCGAATCCACTGTCCCGACCATGACTGTCCATGTCATGCACGAAGACATATTCAATTCAATGCACAGGATTTAATCGCATCATCATAGGAGGGTAAAAATGCTTAATACAAAAGATATCATGGAGACCATAACCATGATACAGGACGAACATCTTGATATACGAACCATTACTATGGGCATATCTCTTATGGATTGCTGTGATAACGACATAGACCGATCATGTGTCAAGGTCTATGATAAAATATACAAACTGGCCGGAAATCTTGTAAGGACCGGCGAGGAAATAGAGAAAAAATACGGAATACCCATAGTGAACAAAAGAGTTGCCGTAACGCCCATATCACTGCTGACGGCTGTTTCAGGAGGAGATCCTGTAAAATATGCAAAAGTTCTCGATAAGGTGGCGCAAGACATAGGAGTCAACTTTATCGGTGGATATTCCGCACTTGTCCACAAAGGCTTTGCTTCAGGAGACCGGGAGCTCATAAAGTCTATTCCGAGAGCATTGTCTGAGACCGAACTCGTATGTTCTTCTGTAAATATCGGTTCAACAAAAGCTGGCATAAATATGGATGCCGTAAAAATGATGGGAGAAGCTGTAAAAGAGACTGCACTTCTCACAAAAGACCGCCAGTGCATAGGAGCTGCCAAACTGGTCGTATTCTGCAACGCCCCGGAAGACAATCCATTCATGGCAGGAGCCTTTCACGGGATCGGAGAATCTGACTGTGTGATAAATGTCGGTGTGTCAGGTCCGGGAGTCGTAAGATCCGCACTTTCCAAACTTCCAAAAGACGCTTCGCTTTCTGAAGTGGCGGAGCTCATAAAGAAAACTGCATTCAAAATAACCAGAATGGGTCAGCTGGTCGGGACCGAGGCTTCCAGAAAGCTTGATGTCCCGTTCGGCATAATAGACTTGTCGCTGGCACCTACTCCGGCTATCGGTGATTCGGTGGCATATATACTTGAAGAAATCGGACTGGAGCAGTGCGGCACTCATGGAACGACCGCGGCTTTGGCTATGCTTAACGACGCTGTCAAGAAAGGCGGAGTCATGGCTTCCTCCAACGTCGGAGGCCTTTCAGGAGCCTTTATACCTGTTTCTGAGGATGCCGGCATGATAGAAGCGGCCGGCAATGGTACACTTTCAATAGAAAAGCTTGAGGCAATGACTGCAGTATGCTCGGTTGGTCTTGATATGATCGTTCTGCCAGGCGATACTCCGGCCGAAACGATTTCAGCAATAATAGCTGATGAGGCCGCCATAGGAATGGTGAACTCTAAAACCACTGCAGTACGAGTGATCCCGGCAATCGACAAAAAAGAAGGTGAGACGCTGGATTTCGGCGGCTTGCTTGGCAAAGGCCCTATAATGAGGATCAATCGAAAATCTCCGGCTGTGATGATAAACAGAGGCGGAAGGATCCCTGCCCCTATGCAGAGTCTCAAAAATTGATTTTTATACTTGACATATATAATGTTTCGTGACATAATATCACACAAATGCGATGACAGGAAACCAGTAAGTCTTTTGAAACCTACAGAGAGCTGCCGGGCGGTGAGAGGCGCAGGAGGTAAACTGACCGAATACATTCCAGGAGCAGTCCGCTGAACAGCAAGTCTTTACAGACCTGCCAATTAGGTCGGAACGGGTTCACCCGTAACAGTGAGCGAGTTTTGTCTGAAACTCGATGAGGCTACAGTTGTGAAGCTGTGGTGAACAGAGGTGGTAACGCGGTATCAACTGCCCTCTGAACATAGTTCGGAGGGCAGTTTTTTAATTCTGTCCTTCAAAAAATAGAAAGGACGTGAAAAACAATGTTTGTAAAACTCTTGCTTCTCGGTATATTTTTTGCTGTAATGGTAGCCATAGGAATATACTGCAGAAAACACGCCACAGACGTCAGCGGATTCGTTTTGGGAGGTCGTTCGGTAGGTCCATGGCTGACGGCTTTTGCTTACGGTACATCTTATTTTTCCGCAGTGATATTTATCGGATATGCCGGGCAGTTTGGCTGGAAATACGGTATCGCATCTACATGGATAGGTATCGGCAACGCTCTGATAGGCTCTCTTCTTGCCTGGGTTATACTGGGTCGCAGAACCCGTATAATGTCACAGCATCTTGATTCCGCAACCATGCCGGAATTTTTCGGAAGAAGGTTCGACAGCAAAACGCTTAAGATTGGAGCATCTGTCATAATCTTCATTTTTCTCATTCCATATACTGCGTCATTATACAACGGCCTTTCAAGGCTGTTCGGCATGGCTTTCGATATAGATTATACAGTATGTATAATAATAATGGCTGTACTTACCGGCATATATGTTATCGCCGGAGGATACATGGCCACTGCCATAAACGATTTCATACAGGGTATAATAATGCTGTTCGGTATCATTATTGTAATCGCCGCAGTCCTGGAGAGCAAAGGAGGATTCATAGAATCTCTGGGCGGTCTTGCAGCCGTAAAAGACACGTCGGTTTCTTCCGTACCCGGTGTTTTCAATTCATTCTTCGGACCGGATCCTCTTAACCTTCTGGGAGTCATCATACTTACATCACTCGGAACATGGGGTCTGCCTCAGATGGTACAGAAATTCTATGCCATAGAAAGCGAAAAATCCATACATAAAGGAACGATAATATCTACCATGTTTGCGCTTATCGTCGCCGGAGGATGCTATTTTCTCGGAGGATTCGGAAGGCTTTTTTCCGATCAGATAAATATAGATGCCGATGGTTTTGATTCCATCATACCCACTATGATCTCCAACCTTCCCGATATACTCGTAGGTCTTGTAGTCCTGCTGGTGTTGTCAGCATCCATGTCGACATTGTCATCTCTTGTGATAGCATCGAGTTCTACCCTTACGATAGATTTTCTCAAAGATAATTTCATCAGAAATATGGATGAAAGATCCCAAGTGATGGTAATCAGAATACTGATCGTCATATTCATCGCGATCTCCGTTGTTATAGCAGTAATACAATACAAGAGCAATGTAACATTTATAGCACAGCTAATGGGGGTTTCATGGGGAGCTCTGGCCGGAGCATTTCTTGCCCCTCTTCTCTACGGACTTTACTGGAAACGCACCACAAAACTTTCCTGCTGGTGCAGCTATATATGGGGATCCGGCATCATGATACTTAACATGCTTTTCAGAGACTCTTTCCCAGTTATACTGCAGTCTCCTATAAATGCAGGTGCTTTTGCCATGATTTCAGGCCTTATAATAGTTCCTGTGATAAGCCTTATCACACCTAAACCTGATGATTCACTCATCAACGACTGCTTTGCATGCTATGAAAGAGAAGTGAAAGTACATGCAAAATTCTCTCTTGGAGATGAAGAATAGGCTATGTGAAGATACTTCCGCAGTAATATTGCAACACGCCTTATTTCAGGCGTGTTGTTTTTATCCGGTCTTATCTTGTCTTCTTTCGCTTTGTTATGGTATATACAGCTAAAACAGAAGCAAATGTCATAATCAGCAATGCCGGCAAGACCACCTCTGCCGCATCATCTCCCGTACGTACTGGCGGCTCTGCCTCAGTATCCGGTTTCGGCATTATCTTAACAGTCTGCTCATCTGCACCTATATCTCTGTGATGTGCTATTATACGTTCATTCAATGATATCTCCTCAAAGGCAACAAGCTCCTTGCCTTCCATAGAAGACGCATCGAATGTGAACTCCATAATAATTCTGCCTCGGCTGTTTTCCGGAATAAATTCGCTGTATGAAATGATCTGCCCTTTTTCAGTCTTCGCAGGTTCCCCGGTATCCTTGTCCATCAATACTCCTCTCACTTCGTAGCATTCTCCTGCTGTAAGACCATCATAATATATTTCATCAATTATAGTCACCATACCATCAGCTTCGGCAGTACTGCCTCCGTTCCTCTTGTTCTGAGCCTCTGTTCTGACCTTGACCTTTTTGTTGATAACGTTTCCCAGTTCTATCACATGATCGTCTCTGGTGACCATGATCTCTATTCCTTTAACGAGCGTATATCCCTCGTTAGCATCACACGGCAATTCATCTACGATATACCTTCCATATGGCAGCGCTCCCAAATCATCGTTCACCATATCCGGATCCCCAAACCATATACCTGCAGAAGGATCGGGATCCATACCCTCCTCACTTCCATCCCATACCTTATCATTGAAATTTGTCATATGTGAATGTCTGTTGAAGGAATCTGCCGTTGATGCATATCCGTTGACATCAGTTACTACTATATGGCTTTCTCCCTGATCAGATGACTTCCCGTCTTCCTGAAGAGATGTTATCCTGAAAGGCACGCCTGCCATGCTTTCCTGCGTAAGCTCATCTGTTTTACGTAATGACAGGTCTCCACGTTTTATCTGTTCCGATATTTCAGGCGGACAATATGTGTCTGTAATTATTCCTTCGCCATTTTGAACAACATTGCATATATAAACATTATCATCGGTAATATATCCTTCCGGCGATAACACCTCCTCTATCCTGACAGTTCCCAGGGGCAGGATCACCTGGTCGTGATCACCCTGCTCATAAAACAGTTCCGACTGCTGATATCCTGCAGCAAAATAATCTTCATCCCACTTTATGAAACCACTGTCATCAGTCTCGAAATACCATGTCCTCAGTGCTTCATCACAAGTCTCTTCCCCGAAAAAATCCACTTTGAATACTGCACCTCCGAGTCTTCCCCCTTTTTGAGGTATGTATGCTCCGTTTTCATATTTGCCGGTTTCTCTGTCTTTCTTGATCAGAACCGTCTCAACCGGATTCCTGACCGGAGGTTCGTAAGATGTTATCTCTACACTTCCGTTGGACCCGTCCTTTACATATAGTCCCGTATCTTCAGCATAACCGTGAGAGGCCTCTGTCTCTTTTATCTCCACTTTATCCGCCTCACTTCTTGTCACACCCTTCAATACTCCCGACGCCACACCTTTTTCATCTGTAACCAGGCTGACAGATTTTCCGCCGCATACTGCCTCATATCGTGCTCCTTCCAGGGAATAACATGGATTATCTTCAGTAATCCTCTCATCTGCGCTGCACTTTTTTACAGTTATTCTTATATCTATCTCCTGTGATAACCCCCTGTAGACTCTGTAACTGTCACAATTTTTTGATCGGTCAGGAAGATCCATCCACTTCTCCAGAGTAGGCCCGCAGGAGACTCCTGCAGAAGAGCGGGCATGATACAGCTTTCCTCCGTCTCCCAGAACTGCGCAATGAGTACCGCTGCCACCATTAAGAAATATCACTATATCCCCCGGCCTCATATTTGACGTTATTTTGCCGTCTGTCCCTTCCGCCACCTTTGTTATTCCATGATCTGTCAACTTCTTCTCAAGATTTCCAACTGTAGAATTGCTCCCCCAGTCAACCCCGTATGCATTTTTCAGACACCAGTAAAGATATCCGGTACAAAGTCCTGCTTCACTGTATCCTTCACCAAGTTTTTTCTTTATCACGCTTTCAACATCACTCCATGTTCTGTCAGACACCGCTTTCTCGGTTGCCGCTTCAGATTCTGAAACGGCAACCGAGATGCCTGCTGCAGCTGCTGCCAGTATTATCGTTATAATGATGATTTTAACAGCAGTCCGTTTTTTAGCTCTTCTTCTCATTTTCCTCGCCCCCTTTTTTTCCATTTTTTTCCATATGCTTAACTGAATTATACTATATTGAAATGCATATCAAAAGTTCTTTTGTTCGACAAAATTCGACATCGAACACATAATCAAATCCAGTCTCATATAAATATGTTTTTCTCAAAAAAATATCGCGATAATGTCGCATGTCCGACACTCACGATATTTTGTCAGTATTTAAATTCAGTATATAGTTATTGATCAAATGTTACTTAACATCAAATGTATCAGCCAGATTCTGCTTTCCCTTGATTTCTTCTACTTCTATTTTAAGAAGAGCTGTCTTGCCTATGGCACCGTTTACAAATTTCATTCCGCCTTCTATGAAGTCAGGTGACATTTTATATATGAATTCCTCCAGTATATTTCTCTTTTCTGTCTCATCTTCTACAAATGATATCCTTCCAAACGCCACAACGCTCTGGTAGGCTGCCGTAAATTTATCCTGCTTTACTGCGGAATTGAGAATTACGGAAAAACATACTCTGCTGTCACGTTTCACAGCATCTATCTTATATCCGTATTTTGCAGAATGTATGTATATGCTTTCATTTTTATATACATAATTAACAGGTACCGCATACGGATATCCGTCATCACCATTGACTGCAAGTGTACCATGATTTCCCTTTGCAAATAATTCCTTTGCCATATCATCTGAGAGCTGTCTTTCTTTTTTATACATTTCTCTATTCATTATCTTTTCCTCCTTAATACTGTTATTTGATTTTATCATCTGCTGCGGGCAACAAATGTTGCGATTGCAACACATTTAAAAATATTATATAATTTATCCGAGGTGAAGATATGATTTATGATATAAACGAAATAAAAAAATCAGGCATTTTTCAAGGGATAAGCAAAGATGACCTAAAATGTTTGATATCATGTATAGGCATTCAGATAAGGAAATATAAGAAGGGAGAATTCATATCGATCGAATCAGATGAAGTGAAATGGATAAATGTAGTTATTTCCGGTACAGTATATATGATAAAAGAAGATATATGGGGAAACGAAACACTGCTTGCCGTAATAAAAGACTCACAGATATTCGGAGAGACCTTTGCCAGCTCAGAAAATCCTGTTTCCTCAGTCACCTTCTGCGCCGCCAGAGAAACCGACGTCCTTCTGATACCGTTCCACAGAATAATGCATACATGCACTACTGCCTGCGTGTTCCATCACCGCGTCATAGAAAACATGGTGCTTTTGATATCTGAAAAGAACAAACTTCTCATGGAAAAACTGGAAATAATATCTCAGAAATCATTGAGAAAAAAAATACTTCTGTTTCTCTCGATCCAAAGTCGTGTCCAAGGCTGCAGAGAGTTCACTGTCGACATGGGAAGATCAGAACTCGCAAATTACCTATGCGTGGACAGAAGCGCTCTTTCAAGAGAGCTTTCGGCTATGAAACATGACGGTATAATAGACTACAGAAAAAACTCCTTTAAACTTCTTTTATAATTTTTTGAATGTTTTCGGGGAATACTCTCCTTATAACATTTTATAAGGAGTTGTTTATGGAAAATCGTCAGACTGAAAAAAACCGGCTCGGTTTCGGAGGACTCACAGCGATGATCATAGGTTCGACAATCGGAGCCGGTATATTCACCATAGCCGGTGATATGGCTTCCAACGGGGCGCATACCGGAAGTGTGCTGATAGGCTGGGCAATATGCGGTATAGGCATGTATGCTCTTATGATGTCCTTTTTTGGATTAAATAAACACAGACCTGATCTTACCAACGGTATATACAGCTATGCCAAAGAAGGCTTCGGAGAATTCGTCGGATTCAATTCAGCATGGGGCTACTGGATGAGCGCTCTGATTTCCAATGTGTCATATATAACTCTACTTTTCGGTGCACTGGGGTATTTTTTCCCCGTATTCGGAAAAGGTAATAATTTTGTGTCCATCATGGCCGGTTCCATATTCGTATGGCTTCTGGTCGCTCTCGTTCTAAAGGGTGTGAAACAGGCTACTCTTATAAACACTCTGGTGACCATATGCAAGCTTATACCGATATTTGTCTTTATAGCAGCTGTACCTCTTACCGCAAAATTTGACCTTGATATCTTTCTTTCCAATTTTTGGGGAGATGGAACTATGTCTATAGGCTCTCAGATAATGTCCACTACTTCATCTACCGTATGGGCATTTATAGGCGTTGAGGGAGCTGTAGTGCTTTCTGCCAGAGCCCGTAGATCCAGCGACGTCGGACGAGCTTCCCTTACAGGATTTATATGCATCCTAGCCCTTTATGTCATAGTCGCCATATTGAGCATGGGAATACTTAAAACAGAGGACCTAGCTCAGCTTGATCATCCGCAGATGGCAAATCTTCTGGAGCTTGCCATTGGTCCATTAGGTGCAAAGATAGTCAATATAGGTGTGATAATCTCTATAACAGGAGCTCTTCTTGGGTGGACAATAATAGCAGCTGAATGTCCTTATGAAGCTGCCAAGCAGGGAGTTTTCACTAGTGCCTTTGCCAGAAGCAATAAATATGACTCCCCTTCTTTTGCACTTCTGATAACCAATATACTGATACAGATCTTCCTGCTCATAGTACTGCTTAACGAATCGTCATATATGGCATTCTATACAATAGGTTCATCAATGATAATGCTTCCATATCTCCTTAGCGCCCTTTACTATGCAAAAATAACTTCATCCGGAAGCGGGCTTGATGACCTTTCATCCGCAGGTCTTGTCAGAGAGAGAGTATTTGCATTGATTGGAAGTCTATATGGTCTCTGGATGATAATTTCCGCCGGAATAGTTCAATTTCTGATAACCAGCATACTTTATGCTCCCGGTATACTTGTTTATATAAGAGGCAGAAAAGAAAAGAATCTATACGCTTTCAAACCTTATGAAAGAAATATCGCAGTAATTCTTGTAGTGCTGGCACTGATATCTGCCGTACTTCTTGCTATAGGAGTGATAGATCCGTTTTAGCTGCAACTATCCTGTGCCCTTTTAATTTCCATTTGCTATTTATTTGCTGTAAAGCAGCGACATATTCCCCCCGGCAAATGAATATGTTTTACTTTAGCACGATGATATGGTATACTGTATTTCACAGCAATCTACTAAAAGGAGGGCTTTCATGTTACATCTAAAGAGAAGCAGACGTAAGGACATAAAAAAGACCGTTAAAAGTGCCTTTAAAGAGGAGATCAAAAATACTGTAAAGGCTACTATAGAGCAGGATTTTTTGAACAACAGCGCAAAACTGATAGAAAAAAATGATAAAATAGATCCTGATTTGTATATAAAAAACAATGTAAAAAGGGGACTGAGGAATTCCAATGGTACGGGAGTAGTAGTCGGCCTTACGAAAATCGGAGACGTACGAGGATATGAAACCGACTCCTCGGGCAACAAGATACCTATGGAGGGAAAGCTTTACTATAGAGGCTACAGCATAGAAGATCTTGTGCAAAATTGTATAAGTGAAGACAGATTCGGTTTTGAGGAAATAACTTTCTTGCTTATTTTCGGATTTCTTCCCAGCAAAAATGAACTTGCATCATTTCAAAAGCTTCTTGGCTCAAAGCGTGAACTGCCGGTCGGATTTGCACGCGACATGATTCTCACTGCTCCATCTAATAATATAATGAATAAACTGGCAAGGAGTGTACTGGCTCTATACTGTTACGACAACAATCCTGATGATACATCTGTACCCAACGTTCTTAGGCAGTCAATAAATCTGATAGGATATTTCCCTGCCCTGATAGCATATGCATACCAGGCAAAAAGCTCCTTTTATGATAATATGAGTCTTCATCTTCATAATCCTATACCTGAGCTTTCGACATCAGAAAACATCCTGAGGATGATAC
>CALCKF010000041.1 GCA_937966095.1 uncultured Eubacterium sp. | reverse complement strand
GCCTTATGAGAATCCGAACCTTTACCGCCGAAATGTCCCTCTTCGATGTATTTCTTGGCATTGTCCCATGCACCGCCTGCATTTGCCATCATAAGAGCCAGAAGCACACCTGAGGAAAGAGCTCCTGCCAGCATGCCGCCAAGTGCTTCAACCCCAAGAACGATTCCTATCACCAGAGGAGCTATGATAGCCATCAAACCCGGTGCTATCATTTCCTTAAGAGCTGCCCTTGTTGAGATATCAACACAGTTTGCATAATCAGGCTTCGATGTACCTTCCATTATACCTTTGTCTTCTCTGAACTGTCTCCTTACCTCTTCGATCATCTGATTTGCTGCTTTACCAACCGAATTCATAGTCATTGCAGAGAACAGGAAAGGAAGCATAGCTCCGACAAATAATCCTATAACAACGATAGGCTGAAGCAGATCTATAGCATTAAGGCCGTATCCTTCTGACTTACATACTTCTGAAAAAGATGCAAACAGAGCAAGTGCCGTAAGTGCAGCAGATCCTATTGCAAATCCCTTGCCTATAGCGGCTGTTGTATTACCTACTGAATCAAGCTTGTCCGTTATTTCTCTTACATTATCAGGAAGCTCCGACATCTCTGCTATACCGCCTGCATTGTCGGAAACAGGGCCATATGCATCTACTGCAACTGTCATGCCTGTAGTTGAGAGCATTCCTACTGCCGCAAGAGCTATACCATAAAGACCTGCTGTATAATAAGCCGCGAATATAGCAACAGCAATACATATTATAGGCCACAGTGTCGACATCATACCTACACCAAGACCGCTTATTATTGTCGTCGCAGAACCTGTCTGTGACTGATCAGCTATCTTTTTAACTGATTTATAATCTGCTGATGTATATATCTCCGTGATCTTTCCTATGGCTATACCTACAACCAGACCTGCTATTATTGCAATTGCATAGTTGAATGTTCCCAGCATCACCTTGGAAAGTATAACTGTAGCTATAACAACTATTATTCCGGATACATATGTACCCATGTTGAGAGCATTGGCAGGATTTGATCCTTCCTTTCCTCTGACCATGAATATACCTATCAGTGAAGCAATGATTCCTACTGCCGATAAAATCAGCGGGAAGAGAGCCGCCGTAGTTTCATTGAACAGTCCGCCCGAGTTTACAGCTGCAACTGCTGCAAGAGTAACAGCTGATATTATCGATCCCACATATGACTCAAACAGGTCGGATCCCATTCCGGCAACATCACCTACATTATCTCCTACATTGTCTGCAATTACTGCAGGGTTTCTAGGATCATCTTCCGGTATTCCTGCCTCTACCTTACCTACAAGATCAGCACCAACATCGGCAGCCTTTGTGTATATACCGCCGCCTACCCTTCCGAACAGGGCCATCGATGATGCACCAAGCCCGAAGCCTGTAAGACACTGCATAACAGTAGCCAGATCGAGAACACATATTATAACTCCAAGCCCGAAAAGACCGAGGCCGGTCACAGCCAGTCCCATAACGGCACCTGATCTGAAGGCTATCTTAAGAGCCTTGTTCATGCCGGATTCCATGGCGGCATTTGCAGTCCTTACGTTTCCAAGGGTAGCCACCTTCATTCCAAAGAATCCTGCGAGCACTGAGAGCAGAGCTCCGCATACATAGAGTATACCTGTTATCCAGCTGATAAATATACCTATCAGCAAAAACAGGATAATGATCACCGGAATCATTATCTTGTATTCTCTTGAAAGAAATGCCATGGCTCCTACTCTTATGTACCCTGATATTTCCTTCATTCTGTCGTTACCTTCATCAGCTTTGCTTATCCATGTCGCCAAGCCTACAGCAACGATCAGGCCAATGATTGCCGCAAAAACGGCAATGAGCGCAATAACGTTCATTTTAATGATACCTCCCCCTCGCATTCTCCACGTGATAAGAGGCGTCATCGACACCTCTTATCAAACCGTGTTCAACACGAAATATTAAAATAATTAATAATTAGAAACAAAATCTACTCTACAGCTACCAGCACAAGTGATATCACTATGAACAGCACTGCAGTCACTGCTGATATCCTGCTGAGAATCGCATCATATCCTCGGCTTTTTTTCTTACCGAAAAGCTGCTCAGCTCCTCCACCGATAGATCCCGACAATCCTGCGCTGTTGCTGGACTGTAGCAAAATACTTATTATCAAAACCACACTTGCCACGGCAAGCACTATTTTAAGAGCTATATCCATATTGATTCCTCCTATCACTCTAACCATTTGAGTTTATCATAGTGCCTGTCAAAAATCAACACGTTTAATATACCGCCATTTATTTTTTCCTGATGTTGTAAAATGCGTCTTCTCCGGCATATTGCCCGGCAGAATCCAGCAGTTCCTCGATCCTGAGCAGCTGATTGTATTTGGCTATCCTGTCCGTCCTTGACAGAGATCCTGTCTTTATCTGCCCGGCATTTATGCCGACAACTATATCAGCTATAGTTGTATCCTCCGTTTCTCCGCTCCTGTGGGAAACTACTGCTGTATACCCCGCTTTCTTGGCCATCTCTATAGCATCCAGAGTTTCTGTAAGAGTTCCTATCTGATTCACCTTTATCAATATGGAATTTGCTATTCCCTTCCTTATGCCTTCAGAAAGTCTCTCGGTATTTGTGACAAACAGATCATCCCCTACCAGCTGTATCCTTCCGCCCAGTTTTTCTGTAAGATATGACCATCCTTTCCAATCATCCTCTGCAAGTCCGTCCTCTATGGAAATCACAGGATATTTGTCGCACAGCATCTCGTAATAGGCTACCATTTCCTCAGCTGTCCTGCTTACTCCTTCACCGGTAAGATTGTATATATCATTTTCTGCATCATAGAATTCGCTCGCAGCTACATCGAGTGCTATCTTTACATCATCCCCAGGCTTATATCCGGCTTTTTCTATAGCTTCAATTATAACCTGTATAGCTTCTTCATTAGTTGAAAGATCCGGCGCGAATCCTCCCTCGTCTCCTACTGCTGTATTCATTCCCTTCCCTTTAAGTACACTTTTGAGATTATGGAAAACCTCTGCCCCCATTCTCAGAGCTTCTCTGAAGCTCTCCGCTCCTGACGGCATTATCATGAATTCCTGGATATCAACTGTATTATCAGCATGAGATCCCCCGTTTAGTATATTCATCATAGGTGTAGGCAGGATTTTACCGTTGACTCCTCCCAGGTACTGGAAAAGCGGCAGACCCAGCGATTCTGCAGCTGCTCTTGCGACAGCCATAGAAACTCCAAGTATAGCATTGGCTCCAAGTTTTCCTTTATTTGGAGTGCCATCAAGCGCTATAAGCATCTTGTCGAGCCCAACCTGATCGAAAGCATCCCAGCCAAGTATCTGATCTGCTATTATATCATTTACGTTTTCAACCGCCTTGAGGGTACCCTTGCCGAGATACCTGCTTTTATCTCCGTCCCTCAGCTCTACTGCTTCATGTACTCCTGTAGATGCGCCTGAAGGAACTATCGCCCGGCCTATAGAGCCGTCCTCAAGCATTACTTCAACTTCAACCGTAGGATTCCCTCTGGAATCCAGAACTTCTCTTGCTATAACATCTTCTATATATGACATGATATCTACCTCCCGATTAAAAATCTATTATTTCCATGAATTCACCGGCTTTAAGACTTGCTCCGCCCACAAGGGCACCGTCTATTTCATCCATATTCATAATATCAGTTGCATTGGATGGTTTCACGCTTCCTCCGTACTGTATTATGATATTGTCAGCTGTATCTTCGCCATAGAAGCCTATAAGGGTATCCCTTATGAACCGGCACATCTCTCCTGCCTGCTCCGGCGTTGCAGTACGTCCTGTGCCTATAGCCCATATCGGTTCATATGCTATAACTATCTTTTCAGCATCCCCTGACGTCACATCTGCAAGTGCTCCTTTAAGCTGTGAGCTTACCTTATCATGTTCACTGCCCGAATCCCGTTCTTCAAGGCTTTCACCTACGCAGAGTATCGGCCTTATTCCTGCTTCCAGCAGTTTTTTTATTTTAAGATTGACTGTTTCATCTGTCTCTGCAAAATACTGTCTTCTCTCAGAATGCCCCACTATGCAGAAGTCAACCCCTATTTCACTGAGCATCGAAACAGATATCTCGCCAGTATAAGCTCCCTCGTCTGCAAAATGTACATTCTGAGCACCTACTTTTATTTCGGTTCCTTTAAATGCGTCCTTCAGGATCTTCAAATCTGTAAAAGGTGCGCATATAGCTGTCTGTACATCCGTATCTCTATACAGGTCTTTGAATTCAACGGCAAATTCCAATGCTTCAGAACCTGTCTTGAACATTTTCCAGTTTCCGGCAATAAACGGTACTCTCATTATTTTTCCTCCAAACATGCTATTCCGGGAAGCTCCTTACCCTCGAGGAATTCAAGGGAGGCTCCTCCTCCTGTTGAAATATGTGTCATCCTGTCAGCAAGTCCAAACTGTTCAACTGCAGCAGCAGAATCCCCTCCGCCTATTATGGTCACAGCACTGCTCGAAGCCAGCGCTTCCGCTATAGCCTTTGTTCCTTCTGCAAAATTAGGCATCTCAAATACACCTGCAGGTCCGTTCCATACTATAGTACGTGCACCTGATATCACTTTTTTATACAGTGCAACAGTTTTTGGCCCTATATCCATTCCCATCATTCCGACAGGAATAGAATCTCTGTCATATATCCCTGTTTTACTTTCATTGTCAAATTCCGCCGCACACACAGTATCTACCGGCAGCAGCATCTCAACACCGGCATTTTCCGCCTTCTTCATAAGCTCTCCGGCAAGTCCTATACTCTCTTCATCAAGTATCGAATTACCTATTTCCAGTCCCATCGCTTTAAAGAATGTATAGCTCATACCTCCTGCTATTATGAGTGAGTCAACTTTTTTCATCAGATTTTCTATAACAGGTATCTTATCTTTGACCTTTGCACCGCCCATTATGGCAACAAAAGGTCTTTCAGGGTCATCCAGGGCATCACCAAGAAACTTCACTTCCTTTTCTATTAGAAAGCCTGATACACTCGGCATATACGATGCCAGTCCTGCAGTGGAACAGTGAGCTCTGTGAGCCGTACCAAAGGCATCATTGACGAAAATATCTCCCAGCTGCGCCAGCTGACCGGTGAAAGGTTCTCTGTTTTCTGTCTCTTCTTTTCGAAATCTAACATTTTCCAGCAGCATCACCTGACCCGGCTTCAATTCTTCCGCAGCTTTCTTTACATTATCATCCACAACTTTATCAGATGCGGCAAATATGACCTTCTCACCAAGCAGCTGAGATAACCTTTCGGCAACCGGCTTCAGTGAAAATTCAGCCTTTGCCTCACCTTTGGGTCTTCCCATATGAGACATCAGTATAATCTTCGCATCATGCTCCATAAGATATCTTATGGTAGGCAGGGCAGAAGTTATCCTGATATCATCAGTGATCTTTCCGTCCTTCATCGGAACATTGAAATCACATCTCACAAGTACTCTCTTTCCTGAAACATCAATATCTCTAACTGTTTTTTTCATTTGAAACCTTCCTTGCTCAGCAATCGACAGCTGACAAAATATCAGCTGTCTGTCGTTTTTATTTATTATGCGTTATCCACACTGTACATATGCTTGATAAGCTCAAGCACTTTAGTGGAATATCCATATTCATTATCATAAAATGCTATAAGCTTGAAGAATTTATCATTGAGCTGTATACCTTCTCTTGCATCGAATATGGAAGTATGAGAATCTCCTATGAAATCACTGGAAACCACCTCATCGTCTACATATTCAATAACACCTTTCATATCGCCTTCTGAAGCTTCTTTTATTTTTCTGCATATCTCTTCATAGCTGGCAGACTTCCTGAGCTGTATGTTAAGATCTATGACAGATACATCATTCGTAGGTACACGATACGATATACCGGTCATCTTTCCGACAAGTGAAGGTATGACCAGACCTACTGCTTTTGCTGCGCCTGTGGTCGAAGGAATTATGTTGCCAAAGGCGGATCTTCCTGTTCTCCAGTCCTTAAGAGAACGTGCATCGACAACTTTCTGCTTTGCAGTAGCTGCATGTATAGTAGACATAAGGCCCTGCTCGATCCCCCAGTTATCTTCCACCACTTTAGCAAGCGGAGCAAGACAGTTTGTAGTACAGGAGGCATTGGATACTATATCCATATCTTTTTTATAATCCAGATGGTTGACACCCATTACGAAAGTCGGTGTGGTCTTATCCTTTGCCGGAGCTGTTATTATTACTTTTTTTGCTCCCCTGTTGATATGTACCATTGCTTTCTCTGTCGTGTTATAGGCGCCTGTCCCTTCGACAATATACTCCGCCCCACATTTATCCCACGGAATATTGGCAGCATCACTTTCACTGTATACCGGCACTTTTCTGCCGTTGATAATCAATCCTTCATCGTATACTCCAAGTTCTTTCGGAAAACGCCCAAATACTGTATCATATTTCAGCATGTAAGTCATGTATTCCTTGTCAGCATTGCGGACATTGATACCTGATATCTCAATCTCCGGCATATCCATTGCCGCACGGATCACTACACGTGAAATACGACCGAATCCGCTGATTCCGATTTTAATCGCCATTTTTAATTCCTCCTAAAATTACCCATTGAATTTAATTTATATATATCCACCCGATACGGGTCAATATCGTTTTCTTTTAGATGAAGACAGTATGTTCATCTCATCCCTGTACTTTGCCACTGTTCTCCTTGAGATGTTTATGCCTTTTTCCTTCAGCATCTCCACCATGTCCTGATCACTGTAAGGAGATCTGTGGTCTTCACTGTCAACTATCTCCTTTATAAATTCTTTTATGCTGTTGGAGGATATCCCCTCTCCATGGCTTCCCG
Source organism: uncultured Eubacterium sp. (assembly GCA_937966095.1). Taxonomy (GTDB): domain Bacteria; phylum Bacillota; class Clostridia; order Peptostreptococcales; family Anaerovoracaceae; genus Lentihominibacter. Next base: position 1,081 of record CALCKF010000041.1, on the reverse strand, counting down.
ATACGCCTGCAGAGAAAAAATATTTAACCTCAAAAACACCTCGAGGACACTGTAGGTATTTCCCGTTTATAGATCTTGATACCGTGGATTCATGTATTCCCACTTCTTCAGCTATATCCTTCAAGGTAAGAGTCTTGAGATATTTGCTGCCCTTATCAAAAAAATCTTTCTGATATTTCACCACAGCATTAACTACATTATATATAGTCTGCTTTCGCTGTTCTATGCTCTTTATGAGCCACATTGCAGAGTTGACACGATCCGACAGATACTTGGCCAGTTTATCGTCTTCTTCAGACTGATAAAGCAGCTTCTGATAATATGAGCTTACCATCAATTTCGGTGTGCTGCTGTCGTTTATTGTAACAACATACTCACCATCTATTTTCTCTATTATGACATCAGGTATTATATATTTAGTATCCATCTGAGAGGCAAAGAGCCTTCCTGGTTTAGGCTCAAGAGTCCTTATTATATCTCCCATATTCTGCACCTCTTTGGGAGATATACCCATATCCTTGGCTACAACGCCGAACCTGCTGTCTGCCAGGTCTGAAAGATGCTCATTGATAACTCTTTCAAATGTCTCCGTAAGCTGACCTTTCTGTTTGAGCTGTATTATCAGACATTCTGCCAGATCTCTTGCTCCTACGCCTACTGGATCAAACCCATGTATTATATCCAGTACTTCTTCCACCTTATCGACCGGTGCACCGGTAGCCCTGGAGATCTCTTCAACAGTGGATGTCATATACCCATTTTCATCAAGAGACTCTATTATATACCTTCCCACACGCCTGCAGCCTTTTTTGCTTGAAGCAAACTGGAGCTGGAACATCAGGTGTTCAGGCAGAGTTACATCGGAAGAAACATACTGTTCATAAGTATTTTCCTTTTCCTCACCGCTCCTGTCTTCCCACTGCCTGTAGCTTATATCATCATACTGCCTGTCTTTGATGTACTCACGCCAGTCAAAGTCATCATCTCCCGATACAGATTCGGAATCCTTTCGTGATCTCATCTCTTCGGCATCTGTATGCTTATCTGATTCTCTTGCCCCGGGGTTTTCTTCTCCCGCCTG
>CALCKF010000040.1 GCA_937966095.1 uncultured Eubacterium sp. | reverse complement strand
ATTCCTCCCTGTCATCTATAACTACGGTCTTAAAATCAACGTGACGCAAAACAGGCTCCAGTGCATATGCCACATGTCCTCCGCCAAATATATAGGCTGTGCTTGATAGTTTGAATTCCTTTATAAAGTCTCCGGGATCTGCAGCATCGATATACTGTATCTGCACCACAGCATCTCCGCCGCATCCCATATCAAGAGCGCCCTTTTGTTTTTCATCCAGCGTGAATTCATATATATGATCCTTTTCTCCGGTTTCGAATGTCTGCCTGCAGAGCTTTTCTGTTTCAGCCTCAAGCAGTCCTCCTCCCACAGTACCTACTGTAGTGCCGTCCTTTTTCATCAGCATAACAGCACCTTTCTTTCTTGGTGCCGAACCCCTGGTATCCACGACCTTGGCAACAACAAAATCCTCTCCCTGTTCAATAAGATCACGCGCAAAATACGATAACTGCTGCGACATTTCCTCACCGCCTTTCATTTATTTCAAATATCCTTTTATTTCCTTTCTTGGGCCTACCTTTGCTATACGCCTGAGTATACTGCCGCATCTGCACGGCTGATTTATCCAGTGGCTTATGTCCCCCGTCCTGTACCTTATAAAAGGCATCCCTTTTCTGGTAAGGGTGGTAAATACTATTTCTCCTGGGTGCTCATCTTCTATGACTTTTCCTGTAGCAGGATCTATTATCTCGATATAAAGATCAGGCTCCCGCAGATGATAACCCATGCCCATACCGCATCCCACAGCACAGCCAAGTCCCATTTCAGTCATTCCGTAATGCTCATATACTCTGCATCTGAAAACATTTTCTATAATCTTCACATCAGTATCTGGGACATATTCTGCACTGAGCAAAACACTTTTCAGTTTCAATTTACTGTATATATGCTGTTTTTCCACTGCTGTCTCTGCCAGAAAACGCATGTGAGTCGGCAGAGCAACGACCGAAGTAACACCTTCCGAACACATGAGATCCAGGATTCTTTCATATTCATCAGCTTCACTGCCCGGCAGACCGTATTCGACTGCTCCTGCGCCATAATTTATGATGCCCTGCCCCAGAAGCTTTCCTATCGAGCCTGGCGCCGACGCGGGCATAAGTATAAGTACATTGTCACTACTGTCGGTCAGAAGCTGCATACCATTCTGAAAATAGTCTACTGTAAGCTGCTGATCTTCTTCCGTAAAATAAATACGCTTGGGCTTTCCGGTACTGCCGCCTGTGTCCAAGGTCACTATCCTGCTTATCCTGTCAGGCCTGACACATAAAAAGTCAATCTCTCTTTCTCTCAGATCATCCTGTGATGTAAAAGGCAGCTGCCTGAAGGCATCCATAAATCCAAATGTATCATCCCGATCTTCATGTATAGCGCCGATATCCAGCATCTGCCGATAAAACACGCTGTTTTCAACCGCATATATAACATTTTCTCTGAGTTTTTTCATAACATACAGATCCAGTTCTTCCCTGGTAACTGCTCCCGTTTTCTCCGAAGTCCATATGTCAAGATATCGTTTTGTATTTACTCCCACTCCAGAAGCTCCTCCAGCTTATACATGGTCGATTCTATGAACATCGGGCATTTTTCCAGTTTCGCCATGGGATCATCCCCCACAAGCATGCTGCATTCAAGTGCCCCGAAGCTTTCTTCAAACCAGTCGAGATACTCCTGTACAAGTCCTCTTTCAGCAGCTTTGCCATCAGCCACATACATAAGGCATATTGCTGCCGATGCAACTCCGCATATACTTCCGCATTTGACACCGTCACACAGGCCTGCCATTGCCTCAACCAGCTGATCGTTTTTCATATCCATCATGTCCAGTCCAAGCTCCATGACTATCTGACTGCAGCAGTATCCGTTCATTTTAAGAATAAATATATCTTCATTCATTTCGTCACCTTTTTCTTTCTACATCGGTTTCTCGGCTACTAAAAGGAAATATCCTATGTCCTTGCTGTTTTCAGGTTTTACTTCAGTCATCAGATCCTCAAGTTTCCCGCCGTCCATCAGATAACCTGCTATAAACCCGTCAAGATCTCTGCTTCTATCCTCAAATGCAACGACTTCATATCCTATTTCTTCAAGCTGTCTTTTCAGAGGGACCTCATAAAATGCACCTTCAAATTTAAAATCAACGAACCTTTTCGGTGAATCTTCACAGTCCCCCTCCTTGTGAGGTATCCGGCTTAGACGCTCGGCTTCGATTTCAACGGCTTTCATCTGCTTAGGATCCGGATTTTTATGATACAGATCGCTTATTATAAGCTTTCCTCCCTTTTTAAGAACGCAGTATGCCTCATGCAGAGCTTCGTCAGGTATGTTTATGAGACTAAGCACACACTCCATCAATACGCCATCAAAGGTGAATGACATATAATCATCCAGAAATTCTCCGTCTCCGAATTTCACATTTATACCGGGATGCTTTTCCTTTGCTCTGCTTATCATGGAGAGATTCATATCTATGCCCTCTGCTTCGATACCCATATCTTCAACGAGATGAGCCACAGTATCGCCCTCTCCGCAACCTATATCCAGGCATCTGCTTCCTTTTTCAAGGCCTGCGATTTCTATTCCTCTGTCGGTGATATCAAAATCACCTGGTCTGAATAACGCCATATCATTTGTCGCGACGTCCGATCCGTCACATCCTCCTTTTCTATTTTGTATCACATCATTATCAATATCTAGATGCCTTTGCGATATTACCTTTGCCCTCTTCCATCATCCCAAAGGTCTCCATAAAAAATGTTCTGACTTTAAGGTCATATTTATCTGCTGCCGCATCTACCGCATCATTTACTATATCAGCCATGACAACAGGGTCTGCCGCACATCTTGCGTTTATTATAAGTGAAAGGGCGCTGTATTTCCTGTCAAGTTTCCGGTCGTATTCCACATCATAATCAATACCTATCATACTCGCTTTGAAAAAATCGGTCAGTTCCTCTTCACTGTCCGCGGCAAACATCTTCAGATGAGGCACATTACCTCCGGACTTCTTCAATCCGTCACGTATCCCTTCAAAGATATCTTCTATCACACGGTTGAAATCAAGATTGATATCATCCCGCTGCTGCATGAAAATTCTCGTATTAAACCAGCTCAGCCTGTTTTCCGCTTCAACAAACTCCACAGAATCATATCCTATATCACGGTGCCCCGCATCAGATCTGTTGTCCAGTATATAATCCACTACCTCCTTGACCCCTTCATTGGTCATCGCCGACATTGTCATAACAGGAGTTTTCGGGTATATCTCTCTTATAAATCCTGCTATATCATCCGCTGTCTCAACACTTACCGTGTCTGTCTTGTTCAGCACGATAAGATCTGCTTCTGCCATCTGTGCATCAAGCAGAAATCTCATTTCTTCCGGCAGGTTTATATCGGCCTCTTCCGGCATTACCATCCTCATACGCTCAGGATCCACTATACATGTAAACGGAAGAAGTTCAAATTCTCCCTTTTCCTTCTCATCAAGCTCCATATATACATGATCCCTGGCACCTATACCGCATCCGGGTATATCTGAAAAAATCACATCGGCACCTGCTGATTCCAGCTGATGTATCCTTCCCACAAGATTGTCATGCTGATAACATATACATCCTCCTGAAACAGGCAAAGTCATCACACCTGCGGCTGCACAGAACTCGGCATCTACGATATTTCCTGCTCCCAGATCATTTGCAATTATGGCGGCACTGCCCAGCTGCCTTCTGTTTATCTCTCTTGCAAAGGCTATCATCGATGTTGTTTTGCCTGCACCGAGAAACCCGCTTATTACAATATATTTCGTTTTCATGCTAAGTCAAGTTTCCTTTCATTTTCTGTAAATGCTGTTGTAGGCACAGAACGGGATAAGACGGTCATCCTCAGACAGCACCTGGACTCTGCACCGTTTGACACGCTGTGCATCGATATTTGAAATGTCCTGAAATGCCATCCCTGTCACCGTAAAGGTGTTTGCTCTGTAATATCTCAGAAAATCATCCATTGATGTTATCTCCATGCTTGATCTGTATTTATTGCTTTCCTTCGCCGATTCCTCCTGGGGTATTATATCCCATTTATTAAGGACAAAATCCCTGTCTCTGCGGATCACCTCCGCCTTGTCTGCCGCAGATGCGTCACAGCATCCGACACCGCTTTTTTTGCGTTCTTCTGTCAAGGTGCATCTGGCGCTTCCATCAGGCTCTCTTATATATGTGCTATAAAAGCAGCATAATGTATGCCCGGTTGCTATTGGGCAGAAATCCTCATATTTAAACTGCGGGCTCTGTTTCTCTATTTCACGCAGCAGTCCGAACATCGTGATCCTGCCCGGAAAATCCCCGCTGATTTCCTGCATATGAGACTTTCCCGTGTTTTCTGAATTATCCGGATATCTTCCGAAAAAGCTTACAGGCTGAAAATGTATGCCTTTCACTACATTCACATTTTTCAGCAAAAAGTCGAGCATATCTCCTATATTACCGTCATTTACTCCTTTTACAACCGTAGGGACAAGTGTCACAGGCAGCCCTGCTCTTTCACAGTTCCTGATGGCTTTCTTCTTGATATCCAGCAGAGGTTCGTTCCGCAGCTTCATGTATATATCATCATCAGTGCCGTCAAACTGCATAAATACAACTGAAGCACCTGCTTTTTTCAGTTTTTCCGCATAGCCTTCTTCAAGCGCTATCCGCTTTCCGTTGGAGTTGATCTGAACGTATTCAAACCCCTTCATCCTTGCCATTTTTATTATATCCGGCAGATCGTCTCTCACAGTTGGCTCCCCTCCTGACAGCTGTATGTTAAAGGGCCTGTCCTCTCCCAGCTTCAGAAGCAGATCATATTTCTTTTCTATTTCGTAGAGCGACGGTTCACCGCTGTCATCATTGTTCCCCGATCCTGCAAAACAGTACGGGCAGTGCTGATTGCATCTGTCAGTTATATCTATCAGTACACAGCATGCAGTCTGCATATGGTTTTCACATGTGCCGCAATGCAGTGGACAGCTTTCATCCTTATCGTCGCCTTCAGTCATTACTGATTTAGGAGGAATATTAATAACAGGATTTTTTACCCACTCCTCATAATCCTCAAGATTTTCAGCTGCCAGCGTCCTGCATGTCCCATGGATATCACAGTGTTTTTCAAAATAGACTTTCCCGTTATCCTCAATATAAAAAGCTTTTACAGGGTCTCTGCATACAGGACATATGCTCTGTGTCTCGGCCAGCACTCTTTTTATAGTATCCATAGTCTTTCCTTCCCCCGGACCATCAGTCGATGTATATTATCCTTCCTGCTTCCGTGCTTTCATATCCTCCAAGCTCAGCTATCCTTTCTTTAAACATATCTCCCCTGAGCACTTCCAGAAAAGCTCTCACATGCGGCAGATCCAGGAATTTTACAGGAATCGCAAAATCATATTCTTCCGGACCGACCTCTATGAAGTCAAGTCCCATCGCATTAGCAGCAGATAATATCCCCATCCCGGCATCTGCACTGTCGCTTGCAACTGCAGCTGCAACAGCCATATGTGTTGCCATTTCACGATCATATCCTCTTATCATATCAGGTTGTATTCCCTTTTCCTTAAGCATATAATCAAGCAATACCCGTGTTCCGGCTCCTCTCTGTCTATTGACATAACGTATGCTTCCATCAGCCAGATCTGTGATATCCGAGATCCCCAGCGGGTTTCCTTTCTTGACCATTATTCCCTGTATCCTTCGTACGCCTTTTATCAGAGCCATAGGCTCATTAAATATCTTCCTTATATATGAAATATTATACTGTCCCGTTTCCTCATCCAGCAAATGTACCGGAGCCATATGGGCTTCTCCCCTCTTAAGCGCCATAAGGCCTCCCATACTTCCTACATGAGTGCTGGAAATAAAAACATTTGAGTATTTGTCGGTTATTATATCTGCCATTACATCAAGTATAAGGTCGTGGCTGCCCGTTATAACTATGGTATTTTCTATTTCCGTTTTGCTTCTGTAAAGCTCGATATCCACCTTTTCTCCGGCTTCGACACCCTCACTGTTCTGTTCTATTATACAGAAACCATCCGCCCTTACCAGAGACATTGCCGCTCCGGCACCTCTTGCCAGAGGAGCTGCAACGAATTTATCCCCTACTTTACCGACCTTCACTCTCACATATTCCTTATGCTTCAGACTGGAAACAAGTCTCTTGGATATATGGGCCTGTATCACTTCATTCATCTTCTCAGATCTTTTTCCCATCATCTGAAGTACAGGCAATACAAAATTCTCAAAACCTATATATGCTGAAACAGGATATCCCGGAAGCCCGATCACCGGTTTACCTCTTACTACAGCCAATATCACCGGCTTTCCCGGTTTTATAGCTACGCCATGTACTATCACTTCACCAAGCTCTCTCAGCACATGTACCGTATAATCTTCAGTACCCGCACTTGATCCGGCATTTATTATGACCATATCATAGATATCTACAGCAGCCGATATTTTTCTCAGCAGCTCATCGTAATCATCTCTCACCGGCGGGAATCTGTGACCTGTTCCCCCGGCCATATTGACCATATTTTCAAACATTCTGGAATTTGATTCTATTATATCTCCCTCCTTGGGAGTCTCCTCAGGTTCAATTATTTCAGTACCTGTAGGAAAAATCGCAACCTGCGGTTTCTTTACCACTTCTGTCTCAAGTATCCCTGCAGACAACAGCACTCCGATATCTATTGCTCTTATATTATGTCCTCCCGGCAGTATCATTTCTCCGGCAACGATATCTTCTCCGACCGGTCTTATATGCTGCCAAGGGGCTGCAGAAGATGTTATTTTCACACCGTCTTTGAGTTCAACTATATCCTCTGCCATTATCACCGAATCATACGGATAATGTACGGGGTCTCCTGTATCGACAACTGTATACTGGTCTTCTGACAATATCACAGGATTTGTCTCAGAAGCCTTTTCTGTATCAGCTGCTCTCACCGCTATACCATCCATTGCCGATGCATTGAAAAGCGGAGAGCTGTATCTGGCATACACTGCACTTCCTGTAACTCGTCCCAGACTCTTTATGACAGGGATCGTTTCATATTCATATACAGTGATTTCCTTTATCCTTCCCAGATACTTATCTCTGGCTTCCTCTACAGGTATCGTTTTCAGATACAGGTTCCTCTTTTTTTTCATTTGATCCCTCCTAAAACAGTGAAACTTCTATTAACTGTCCTTTTTCAAGGCCTTCATCATTCACATCTATCATCGTATATCCGTCAGCCTTTGTAAGGGTAGTCATCAGACCTGACTGGCCCAGTACCGGTACTGCCTGATATATACCGTTTTTCTTATCTCCAAGCGAAACCATCAAACACGTTGTCCGTCCACCGGCAGAAGCAACATTCTCTGTTATCATTGCAGCAACCGTTTCAGGATCCTTCTGCTCCGTAAGCCGCCTGTACAGCCATACAATCAGAAGCTCAAAAACCATAACAGCAGCTGCAGGGTGCCCAGGCAGACCGACCAGCACAGTATCGCTGTCACTGTCATATGAAAGTATCGTAGGCTTTCCCGGCTTCAAGGCTATACCATGAGTAAACACGCCTCCCGAAGTTATTTCATCAAACACTTCAGCAGTGCGGTCCTTTTCTCCCTGGGAGCTTCCCCCTGATACTACAACGACATCGCTTTCAGCCAAGGACGATATTACCTTTTCTTTCAAGAGCTCAGGGTCATCAGCTAGGACATGCTGTCCTGCCAGCTCCATTCCGTATTTTACGGCAGCCGCAGAAACTGAATGCGTATTGATATCACGTGTTTTCCCTGCTGATAATCTGTCATCCACATTTATTATCTCATCTCCGGTAGATATGACAGTCACCTTCCACGGACAGAACACAGGCACCTTCTTTACTCCTGCCGAAGCCAGCACCCCTATCTCCTGAGGTCTTATACGACAGCCTTTTTTAAGAAAAACACTTCCTGCCGGGATATCTTCTCCTGCGTAAATAATATTTTTCCCAGGTGCTGACGATTCGTATACAGCTATACTGTCTCCTCCGAACTTTTCACAGAATTCCACCATCACAACGGCATCTGCACCATCCGGCAGCATTCCTCCGGTAGGAACATATGATGCCTGCCCGGAAGATATATGTTTCTCAGGAGCTTTTCCCATCTCTATCGTCTCCACCACATCCAAGAATGCAGGTATACTCTCAGTCACACCCTGAGTATCCGAAGCTTTTACAGCATATCCGTCAACAGTGGATTTTCTGAAACCGGGGACATCATCTTCTGACGTTACATCTTCAGCCAGCACTCTGCCGAGCGCTTTCCGAAAATCTGTTTGTTCATGTTCCGGCACTTTATGGGCAGCTGCTGCAATAAGTTTTCTTCGGGCCTCTTCAAGCGTGTCGACATTCAATAGTTTCATATATGATTCTCCTTTATGATCAGCAATGTCAATCTTACTTTATCCTTATAATTATTTCTTTTCCGTCCTCATAACCGTCAAGAGCTTTTACAGCTCCTGTAACAACATTTTTCAGAGTCTCTTTTACAAAAGGCACCATCCAGATTGTTTCACCGCCTATTGTAAGCTCCACATCATTGTTTTCCTTCACTGCCTCTGTCTTTTTTTCTATAAGATCCGCCAATTTTCCCACATCCTTCCTGGCATCTATCATAGGTATCCCCTTATACTCTGTCCCAGAGTCTGCTATCACTCCGGAAACAGCTACAGCATCACTGCACATACGCTTATCTACATCATCATATGTCCGCCCCGTTATTACAGCAGGGCAGCTAATACCGCAATCCCCCTCAATAATTATGAAATCTTCTTTGTAGTATTTCAATAATTCATCTATGTCCATACGGCTGTTCATCATCACTGACGTTTCGCAAGGACCTACAGCTGATACACGGTATGCTCCGCTTTCCATGTGTTTAAACGTATCGGTTCCAGGCACATCAACATGAAAACCTCCGAAATGTATATCTTTCACCGTACCAACACTGTATCCGCGTTTTCTAAGTTCTTTTGTCAGTTCTGTCACGGTCGTGGTCTTTCCTGTTTTTGAAAACCCTTTAACCATTACTATCCTCATTTTCTTACTCCTTGAAATCCGTTATTTCATATTCATGATATCTCAGGTCAACATTAAGAAGCCTGTTCTTCAAGGTGCCATCCTTATTCAGCAATATTTTCACCGTTTCCGCCACCTGTATAGCCGATATGACTGCAGCCGTAAAATACGGATTCCCGGCAGCACGGTCATCAGGATGTTCTTCACATGAGCTGTATATATTTGAAAGCATCCTGCTTCCGGGCATCACTACAGCAGCCTGCCCGTTCCATCCGCAGATCGCTCCATGTATAAGCGGTATTCCTTCTTTCTCACACGCTTCTTCGAGTATCAGCCGGGCTCCGGCACTGTCTAAAGCATCAACAGCAACATCATGTCCTGCCAGTATCCTTCCGATATTATCCCGGTCTATGAAAGCTCTTATTCCTTTTATTTCTGCTTCTGAATTTATCCTGCCTATCTTTGCTGCCGCCTCATCAGCTTTGAAGCATCCTATATTATTTTCATCAGATAATATCTGCCGGTTAAGATTTGTAACGTCAAATATATCACCGTCAACTGCAGTAAGCTTCCCAACTCCTGTACGGGCAAGGCCTTCGATCACACCTCCGCCCAGTCCTCCGCATCCAACGATGCACACAGCGCTCTTTTTCAGTATGATCATATCTTCAGGAGTCACTGTCAGGCCGTTTCTCTCATATCTTTTTTCATGTCCGTGCTTCATAGGCTCATCCTCCCGATACTTTTGAAAAAGCCTTAAGCATATCTCCATCATTGAGTCTGTCATCGATCATCACACGCTTGCCGTTCACCGAAACGAATCCGAAATTTTTAATCTTTCTATAATCAAGTCCTGCTATCTTAAGGGCTTCATCACACGTTGTTCCTTCAGGGACTTCATATATCCTTTCACTGTCATCTCCAAAATATTTCTTAAGTGTCCCCCTTAGTGTTATAGTGACTTTCATATTTACCTCCTCCATATCATAAACCGATTATACAGCAAATCCATGCTTTTTGCCAACATCCAATAAATTTGCCGATATCCAAAAAAAAAATGAGCCTCGAAACACGAGGCTCAAATAATCTTATGTTTTTATCAGAGAAGTGACTGTATCAGCTCTTCCGGCATAGTGCCGTCACGATTCCATCCCATTACATCGTAATACTGATCCAACATATCTTCAAATGCTTCCGGAGGTATCTTCTGTCCCTCTGCAGGACCGCTCTTTAATGCTTCGGTAACAACCCTTTTCGGAACTGTATCATGTGTCCTGTTGAAGCCTTCTCTCTGATTGAAGGCTCTGGCTATATTGATTACTCTGGTTCCGACATCCTGCATGTCCTGCGCATTCCATTCTCTGCCTGTTATTATCGTCATCAGCTCCGCCATCATCTCATAATTGCCGCTGATGGTACCCCAGAAATCGCATATACATAAACTGAACTTGACTGCATTGGATACCTGAAGATCATATACCAGTTTTCCTTTTCCTTCGGATGTATAAGGCGGTATTGAAGCCGCAAATACCTCCTCGTTAGGGGCATAAGATCTCATATGGCATGCTCCCCTGTCAGAAATTGCATATGACAGAGCCATTCCCCATGAACCACGTGGTTCGTACTGAGGATATTCAAGGCCTTTTACCTGCATTGCAAATTCGGTTCCGCCGAATTTTTCCGAAGCTTTTTTAACTCCGTCTGCAAGCTCGGCACCTACGCCTGTCCTGGATGCCATCTCTTTCAAAAGCCTGATCATTCCCTCTCCGTCACCGAATTTGATACCAAAATCGTGAATACCCTTTTCGGTCATTTCCATTGCCCATATTATCGTGTCTCCGGCACTGATTGTATCAAGCCCTACATCGTCAGCCACCATATTGAATTTAACTATGGAATACGGATCTCTGATCCCTGCATTAGGACCTGCTACTGAAATCGATTCATATTCAGGGCCTTCACATATGGCATCATCTATTTTAAGGAAGTTACCGCAGCCGAGTCCGCAGCTGCCGCATCCTCTCTTACCCTCTCTGTGCTGCAGCAGAACATCTCCGTTGTATTCTGTCCACTGAACATCTGTCGCATCAGAAAAGTTCTTCCATGGCAGGATCCCTCCATCGTTGCATGCTTCAAGAAATGCAGTAGTTCCGGCATCGTAGACAAATGTGTTGTCCTCCTGCAGAACGTCTTCATGGAGCAGTTCCAATATCCTGTCGGTAGTTTTTTCTATATTGGCAACCTTCACTCCGCCCGTGCCTCTTATCACTATGGCTTTCATCTTTTTCAATCCCATTACAGCACCTATTCCGCCTCTTCCTGCCTGTCTGTAGTAATCTGAATTTATGCAGGCCATAGGGCTGAGGTTTTCTCCTGCAGGTCCTATCGACATTATGCTGAAATCGGTTCCGTATTTTTCTGCAAGTACAGCTTCTGTTTCGTGAGATCCTTTTCCCCACAGATCTTCAGCATCGATAAATTCCACCTTATCATCGTCTATGATCACATAGCACGGTTTTTCTGATATCCCTTCAAAGATAATCATATCATATCCGGCGAATTTTATCCTTATACCTGCATGACCTCCTATGGAGCAGTCATTCATGGTGCCGGTTGCCGGTGATTTA
>CALCKF010000039.1 GCA_937966095.1 uncultured Eubacterium sp. | reverse complement strand
CAATACTAAATTCCTGTTTTTGCTGTTTGGCGGAATTTAGTTTTTCACTTTACAGAAGGTGCTTTTTTTATAAATGGCAAGAACAAATGTTTTATAAATGCCATTGACAGCGAACATATATTCTGCTATACTCAATTTAACAGAAGAACATATGTTTAAAAGGGCAGGAAAGTGAGGAATATCACAATGAGAAGAAATACAAGAAAAAAATACAGGATAACATCTAAATTCAGATTCATAACATCTATGATAATAATGATAGGATTATCTGTAGGGATATTCGGTGCCGTATCAGGTCTGGATATTTCCAGAGCTATAACAAAACCTCAGTATATCCAGGTGGAAATATGTTATGGAGATACTTTGTGGGATATAGCCAGTAAATATAAATCAGAAGATACGGACACCAGGAAAGCAGTTTTTGAAATATGCAGGACTAATGATATCGAAGCAGGAGATCTGGTTCCCGGAATGAAGATAGATGTACCGAAAGACCTGTAAGAGCAAAGAAGCAATATCATATCAAGGATACAGATATCGACAGCATAAAATAAAATCGCTTAAATCGAAAATATGAGCTTCATTTTTTTATAAAAACCAACAAATATTATAAGAAGACATCAAAACATACAATAATATATATAAAAGCCGGAAAAAGGTACTAACTATTCCCATAATTATGATTATAGGAATAGTTGTGTATCTCTCCCCGGTTTTTATTTTGCATCCAGATAGCTTTGAAGTATTATTATCGCAGCCTGCTTGTCTATGACCTTTTTTCTCTTTCCTCTGCTTACATCAGCTTCTATAAGAACTTTTTCAGCCATTACCGTCGTAAGACGTTCATCGTAATATTCTATAGCGATATTTCCCATACCGCTGCTTCTCATTTTGTTTTCAAGCATGTTCTTGAATTCGTATACCTTTTCTGTCTGCGGACTGTCGCTGCCGTCAAGCTTTTTAGGAAGTCCTATAACTACTGTGTCACAGCCGAGATCCCTTATGTAATCCATGACCTTGCCTGCATCCTTTCGAACTCCTGTTCTTTCTATTGTTGTTACACCCTGTGCTGTTATATTAAGAGCGTCGCTCACTGCTACTCCTATCGTTTTGTCTCCAACGTCAAGTGCCAGTTTTTTCATATGTATTTTCCTTTCTACATGATAAAAAGCGGACGTTCATGTCCGCTTTCCTGATATCATCATTATTTATGGAGGTATGCTCTGATAAGCTCTTCTACCAGGTCATCTCTTTCGATCCTTCCCATAACATTTCTTGCATTGTTATGACTTGTTATATATGAAGGATCTCCTGAAAGTATATAGCCCACCATCTGATCTATGGCATTATACCCTCTTTCATCCAAAGCGTCATACACTATATTCAAGATCTCTTCAATGGTTCTCTGTTCCACTCTATCGAAATTATCGTACATCCTGGTTTGTCTGTCCATAATATAACCTCCGTTTATTATATATAAGAATTATAACATTTACTGTAGTATAATTACAAGCAGAAAAGAATAATTACACAAAATTATCACATGATGATTATTGTTCCAGCAATTCCTCCGCTTTTGCAAAAGCATCCGGTATCCTGCTTATATCTTTTGCACCGGCTTGTGCCATATCTGCCTTTCCGCCGCCGCCGCCTCCTGCTGCTTTTGCTATCTCCTTTATCATCCTGCCCGCATGAAGACCGTTCTCGACAAGATCATCCGAAAGAGAAACAAGAAAAGTTGCTTTCCCTCCTGACACAGCAGCAAAAACCATAGCTACATTTTTATTATCTTCTCTTATCCTGTCTGAAAGTTCTCTAAGATCGCCGATGCTATAGTCGTCAAATTGTTTGGCTATTAGCCTTACGCCATTGATTTCCTTTGCATTGCCGATTATATCATCAAGACCCTTGCTCATTTCTGCTTTTTTGAGTTCACTGACTTCCTTCCTCAGAGTTTTTATCTCTTCCATCAGCGCTGCAGATCTTTCTGCTATATTATCTCTGGAGGATTTCAATATATCTGCAGCTCCGTTTATGATATCTTCATCCTGATTAAGTTTTTTAAGGCATCCCTGACCGGTCACCGCTTCTATCCTTCTTACGCCGGATGCCACTCCGGATTCACTTAATATTTTGAAAGAACCCAGCTGTCCTATATTTTTTACATGAGTTCCCCCGCAGAGTTCTTTGCTGTAATCGCCTACCGAAACCACTCTTACGGTATCGCCGTATTTTTCGCCGAACAATGCCATAGCCCCTTCTTTAAAGGCTTCCTTTGCAGGCATTATCCTCGTTTTCACATCAATAAAATGACTTATCTTATCGTTGACGATATCTTCCACCTTGTCAAGCTCCTGCTTTGTCATAGCCTGAAAATGACTGAAATCAAACCTCAGCCCGTCTTTTGTAACAGAAGATCCCGACTGCTTGACATGATCTCCCAGAACCTCACGAAGTGCCCGGTGAAGGAGATGTGTAGCAGTATGATTTGCTGATACCATGTTTCTTGCAGGTACATTTACCATGCATGTGACCTCAGCTCCCAGCTTAAGCTCTCCTTTCTTTACTGTGACTTTATGAGCAAATATTTTCTGGAACTTTAGAACTTCAGTAACTTCAGCAACTCCATCATCATTATATATGATACCTGTATCGTATATCTGACCTCCGCTCTCTGCATAAAACGGTGTCCTGTCCAGCGCTATACGGCATACTTCACCTTCTTTTACGGACTCTACAGCTTTCTGATCCCAGAACATGGCTTTTATAATGCTGTGTTCGACTGTATTTTCATAGCCCGTAAATTCACTCTCGCCTTCAAAGGCAAAATCGGCAATAGCCTCCTCCCATCCTGCGCCTTCCATATCCTGCTCTGCCTGGGATCGTTTTTTCTGCTGATCCATGGCCTTACGGAATCCTTCGGTATCTACCGAATATCCGGACTCTTCAAGGATCTCACGGGTAAGATCTATAGGAAATCCATATGTGTCGTGAAGTTTAAACGCTTTTTCTCCATCAAGCACTTCTGAGCCGGAAGACCTGAGTTCATCCAGATACCCGTTGATTATCTTCATACCCTGATCTATTGTTGCGGCAAATTTTTCTTCTTCTACAGCAACTATCTTTTTTATCCCGGCTCTCCTGGTTTCAAGTTCAGGATATGCCTGTCCGGAAACATCTATTACTCTGTCACACAGCTTGGAAAGGAACGGACCTTCTATTCCCAGCATCTTACCATGACGCGCAGCACGTCTTATAAGTCTCCTGAGCACATATTCTCTGCCTTCATTTCCCGGAAGTATCGAATCACCGATCATGAATGTCATGGATCTCAGATGATCTGTTATGATCCTGATGGATACATCCGTATCGGCTGCACCGTTCTGATATTTGACACCGGATATATCGACAACTCCCTTGAGTATATACTGTATCGTATCTATATCAAATATTGAATCAACTTCCTGCATGATGCAGGCAAGACGTTCTATGCCCATTCCTGTATCGATATTCGGATGTGCCAGATCTGTATAGTTGCCTTCTTCATCTCTGTTGAACTGGGTAAATACATGATTCCAGAATTCAACATATCTGTCACAGTCGCATCCAGGCTTGCAGTCCGGATTGTCACATCCGTATTTTTCTCCTCTGTCATAATATATTTCAGAGCAAGGGCCGCAAGGTCCTGTACCTATTTCCCAGAAATTATCGTCTTTTCCCAGCCTTACTATCCTGTCTTCCGGCATACCTATAATATTTTTCCAGATATCATATGCATCGTCATCTTCTTCATATACAGTTGCCCATAGCCTGTCCACAGGCATTTTGAGCACTTCGGTTATGAATTCCCATCCCCAGACAAGGGATTCTTTCTTGAAATAATCGCCAAAAGAAAAGCTGCCGAGCATTTCAAAAAAAGTACCGTGTCTCGATGTATATCCTACATTTTCAATATCACCTGTACGTATGCATTTCTGACACGTGGTCATGCGTTTGCTTGGCGGTGTTTCAATGCCCGCGAAATAAGGTTTGAGCGGAGCCATTCCCGAATTTATAAGAAGCAGGCTTTTATCATTTTCCGGTATCAGAGGAAAGCTTTGCCTTCTGTAATGTCCTTTTGATTCATAAAATTTCAAAAATAATTCTCTGATATTATTCAAACCCAGTTTTTCCATGATGTTTATCCTCCTAAATCTAAGGTATCTGCAGTATTATCATTGCAATACCTAGTTTTTTATTATATCAGAAATACATTGGTTTTTCAATCATTTATAGGAAGGAGTTACCATATGAAAATACCCGCTGCTTTCTCATCCTTAGATGAAAACTGCGGGTATTTCCTTGATATCACGTCAGCTTCGACGCCGCTTTCTTTATATCTTCCATTGCTTCTCTGATCTCATCCTTTACCGTACATTTATCATCTGTGTTGGTGAACATATACAAATGCAGGCCTATTATAGATCCAGCAAGACCGATACCTAATATAGTGTTACAGGCTTTTCCCATATTCTACCTCCTTTTGATTATTTAAAAGACTGTCCTTTATGACAGCCTTTATTATTCCCGTTTTCAACATGTGTTATACTATTTTGCCTTGCTTTCACAGTAGATACATCTGTAGACACGATTTTTACGGTCAGTGAGTCTGAATATATGAGGAAGCTCCTGTTCCGTAGTCGTTATGCACCTTGGGTTTTTGCATTTTATCACATCCACTATTTCCTCAGGCGGATCTATATGAGTTCGCTTTGCAAGTCTGCCGTTTTCTATTATATTGACGGTTATGCCCGGATCCACATATCCTATTGCATCCAGATTCACATCTATTATTCTGTCTATCTTGATTATATCCTTACGTCCCATTTTCTGGCTTTCGGCATTTTTTATAAGAGCCACCTGACAATCAAGAGAATCCAGACCAAGTATACTGTACAGAGTCATTCCCTCTCCTGCCTTTATATGATCCAGAACTATGCCGTTTTCTATCTTGCCTATGATCATTTTTCATTCACCTCCAGAAGTTTCAGAATAAGCGCCATTCTTATAAATTTTCCGTTAAGCACCTGTTCGAAGTATTTTGCTCGCGGATCATCGTCAACGGAAACTGATATCTCGTTTACACGTGGAAGAGGGTGCAGTATGCTGAGATCCTCTTTTGCATCGACAAGTTTGTCGGGAGTAAGTATATAGCTGTCCTTAAGTCTTATATAATCCTGTTCATTGAAGAACCGCTCTCTCTGTACTCTTGTCATATACAGGATATCAAGCTCAGGCATAGCATTTTCAAGATCAGTCGTTTCCATATATTCGAGATTTTTCTTTTCTATTACTTCATGCTTGAGATATTCAGGTATTCTAAGCTCGTCCGGTGATATCAGTATAAATCTCACATTTTTATAACGTGACATGGCACCTATAAGCGAATGCACTGTCCTGCCGAATTTGAGGTCTCCACAGAATCCTATGGTAAGATCGTCGAATCTTCCTTTTTCTCTTTTGATAGTCAGCAGATCCGTCAATGTCTGAGTAGGATGATTATGCCCTCCGTCTCCGGCATTTATTATCGGGACCGTAGATCTTAACGAAGCTACGAGAGGGGCTCCCTCTTTAGGATGTCTCATGGCGATAATATCTGCATATGCACCTACTGTCCTTATGGTGTCGGAAACACTTTCACCTTTTGCTGCAGAAGAGCTCTGTGCTTCTGAAAACCCCAGCACATTGCCTCCCAGTTCATACATTGCAGCTTCAAAACTCAGCCTTGTTCTTGTTGACGGTTCAAAAAAGAGCGTTGCCAGTTTCTTTCCCCTGCATTTTTCAGAATATTTATCCGGATATGCGATTATATCCTTTGCAGTTTCTATCATCTGGTCGATCTCTTCAGTAGTAAGCTCCATTATGTCTATTAAATGTTTCATCTCTGCCTCCTGCCATTAATTTTTTATCCAGCTTTCATCATGAGGATCATCTCTGAAAGCAGTGAGTTTTCTTATATCGTCATTACTTATGTATCCTGTTTCGGCCGCAACACTGATCACCGTGTCGAAATCCGTCAGACTTATGTTCTCAACACCGGCATTTTCCAGTCTGTCTATTCCTTTTTTCATACCATATGTGAAAATGCTTACTATGCCAAGGACCTCTGCACCTGCATCCCGTAGAGCTTCGACTACTTCTATGACACTGCCTCCTGTAGATATAAGATCTTCTATCACCACGACTTTCTGGCCTTTTTCAAGTCTTCCCTCTATCCTGTTTCCTCTGCCGTGATCTTTTGCCCCTGAACGTACATATCCCATCGGCATTCCAAGTATATGTCCTGCTATAGCTGCATGTGCTATTCCGGCAGTACTTGTACCCATTAGTATTTCTGCATCATCATAATTTTTCTTTACGGTATCAGCTATTGCCTGCTCCACCATATTTCTCACATCGGGCGAAGTGAGTATAAGTCTGTTGTCACAGTAAACAGGACTTTTTATCCCGCTTGCCCATATAAAAGGCTCCTGCGGTCGAAGAAAAACAGCTTCTATCTGAAGAAGTCCCTTAGCTATTTCTGTTTTCATATATTTCCTCCTTTTCAAATTATCAAGTATCTCATCCGATGAATTCCTCCACACATTTTTCATATGCTGCAAGGGGATCGTCAGCCCCTGTTATGCTCCTTCCTACTACTATGTAATCGGATCCCAGCTCCTTTGCCATTGCGGGAGTAGTAACTCTGGCCTGGTCATCGCTGCTGTCATCTGCAAAACGCACCCCCGGTGTGACTGTAAGAAAATCTTCACCGCAGACACCATGCACCTTCTCAGATTCCAGCGGAGAGCAGACCACCCCGTCAAGACCTGCGATCATGGCATTGTGGGCATAATGTGCCACTACTTTTTCCATATCCTCTTCTATCAGAAGATCATCCTCCATTTTTTCCTGAGTTGTTGAGGTGAGCTGAGTTACTGCTATTATTAGAGGCCTCTTTCCACCTGAGCTTTCAAGTCCTCTGACAGCAGCCTCCATCATTTCGACGGTACCTGCTGCATGTACGTTACACATATCTATGTCGAAGCCGGCGAGTACCTTCATCGCTTTGTTTACTGTATTGGGTATATCGTGCAGCTTCAGATCCAGAAAAACCTTATGCCCTCTTTCCTTGATTCTCTTTATTACACTAGGTCCTTCTGCATAAAAGAGCTCCATACCTATTTTTACATACGGTCTTTTTTCCCCCAGTTTTTCAAGAAACGCAACAGTTTCATCACTGCTGCTGAAATCACATGCTATTATCACATCTTTGCCCATCAGTGCGCACCTCCTATTATTGTTTTTATATCATTGATACCATATTTCTCCATAGTTTCCGGCAGCTTTGCAACTATATCTCTGCATGTATACGGATCGACAAGATTAGCTGCGCCTATCTGTACCGCAGTAGCGCCGGCCATCATCATTTCCAGCACATCTTCAGCCGTTGATATTCCTCCTATTCCTATTATCGGGATATTTACATTCTCATAGACCTGATAAACCATCCTCAGCGCAATCGGGAAAACAGCCGGACCTGAAAAACCACCCATCTTGTTGGCTATGACAGGCTTCCTTCTCTTTATATCTATTCGCATGCCAAGCATAGTATTTATCAGGGATATCCCGTCCGCACCTGCAGCCTCACAGGCCATTGCGATCTCAACTATATCGGTCACATTTGGAGATAATTTCACTATGACCGGCTTATTCACAGAATCCTTTACCATTCTGACCAGATCAGCAGCTGCAGATGCATCTGTCCCGAAGGCAATGCCTCCTCCATGGACATTAGGACATGATATGTTGAGTTCTATCCATCCTATCTGATCACAGCCGTCAAACCTCACACACACTTCCCTGTATTCTTCCGGAGAAAATCCGCCAACATTTGCCATAACTTTTTTATGTAAACATTTTTCAAGCTTCGGCAGTTCTTCTGTTATTACCTTATCTACTCCCGGATTCTGCAGTCCTATGGAGTTTATCAGGCCTTCTCTGCATTCTGCTATCCTCGGTGTAGGATTTCCGAACTGCGGTCTCAGGGTTGTTCCCTTGAAGGAAAACGTCCCCAGTACATTTATGTCGAAAAGCTCTGCAAATTCATAACCATATCCGAATGTTCCGCTGGCGGCCATGACCGGATTATCAAGAGTCACACCGCACAGGCTTACTCTGGTATCTACCATATCACTTCACCTCTTTTCAGTACCGGACCTTCTTTACAGATACGTTTGCTTCCGTATCTTGTCATACAGGAACACCCCATACATGCTCCGAAACCACAGCCCATACGCTCCTCAAAACTCATCTGTCCATCGATATTCATATCTATCATCTCGTCTATGGCCTTCAGCATACCTTCCGGACCGCAGCTGAAAAAATAGGTACTGCGGACTGTTTTCAGGGCGTCGGTCACAAGACCCTTCATGCCGGCACTCCCATCTGCTGTCATTATCGTGATATCCGCTCCAAGATCTTTGAATTCTTTTATATAAAAGATCTCGTCGGATGTATTGAATCCTGCAATAACGACAGGAGACCTGCCTTCCTTCACAAGACATCGACAAAGTCCGTAAAGAGGAGGTATCCCGGCTCCTCCTCCTATAAGGAGCGGATACTTACCGACTTTTCCGTTGTCATACGTGTCGAACCCGTTGCCTAGAGGCGTCAGTATATCCAGTATGTCTCCGGGTTTCATTTCCGACAGAGCTTCAGTACCCTTTCCCACTACTTTATAAATAAGTCTGATGGTATTTTCATTCCAGTCACACACGGAAATCGGCCTCCTGAGGAAAAAACCGTTGATCCTGATGTTGACAAACTGCCCTGGTCTTGATATACCATGACCGTTGCCCATATCGTCTAATGTGATCGAATACGTATTTTCAGCAATGATATTGTTTTCCAGTATTTTAAAATCGATTTTTTTCATCATTACCTCCCTGTATCTCCATATTTCCATACTACATTTCCGTCTATCACAGTATATAGACATCTTCCTCTGACTTTCATACTTTCGAATGGGCAGCTGCGTCCCTTACTCATGAACTTGTCAGGATCTATATCGTAAGACTCATCAAAATCCCATATTGTAAAAGTAAGATCCTGTTTATGAAGACTGTCGTATAAACTGCTGACATCAAGTCCGAAACGCTTTCGGGGATTGGTATAGAAAAGATCCATAAGATGCTCCATTGTTATTGTGCCTTTTTCCACCAGTTCTGTATAAAGCACCGGCACTGCTGTTTCCATGCCCACTATACCGAAGGCACTGTCCGCGAATCCTCTGCCTTTTTCCTCCTTGCTGTGAGGAGCATGATCTGTTGCTATGATATCTATAGTGCCGTCGATAACTGCACTGATAAGGGCAGCCCTGTCAGCATCTCCTTTTATAGGCGGATTCATTTTGAATTTGCCGTCATCCGTTATATCGCTGCGTGACAATATAAGATAATGCGGCGCAGTCTCGCATGTTATATCAAGGCCATCTTTCTTAGCCTTCCTGATCAGTTCCACTGATTCTTTCGTCGAAATATGACATGCATGATAACTGCATCCTGTTTCTCTTAAGAGCCTGATATCTCTTTCAAGCTGTTTCCACTCGCTTTCCGGGCTTTCTTTCGGATATCTTTCATCCTCACAGTGAGCTACTATGAGTTTGCCCAGCGATTTTGCCTTTATCATGGCTTCTTTCATCATTTTATCTGATGCCACTCCTTTTCCGTCATCCGTAAAAGCGATGACATGGTCTGCCATATCCTCCATATCCGCTGCTTCTGCCCCCAGCTCGCCTTTTGTTATTGCCCCATAAGGGAATACATGTACAACTGCATCCTTTGCTATGGCATCAAGCTGTATCTGCAGATTTTCCATACTGTCCGGACATGGATCCAGATTAGGCATAGAAAATATATCGGAAAAACCGCCTGCCGCCGCTGCCATGGTCCCGCTCCTGATAGTCTCCTTATATAAAAAACCCGGCTCTCTCAAATGTACATGTACATCTGTAAGACCGGGCAAAATATAACAATTGGAAAAATGGGAAAAATCAAGTCCGACGGAGGAGATTCGCTCCTTTTCCACAATACCGAGATCTTCAATTTTTAAAACATTCCTGTCATCTTTTCTCATCATTATCTCCGAATTCTTTATCAAAACCGTTTTAAAACACCATTAAAACATTCCTATTATTTGTACCACAGCAAAAGGTCTATGTCAATAATAATATTATCTGATATCGGAAATAAAATGTAAAAAATATCAGCGGCATTTCTAGCCATTGGTATATCTTGACAGGAACTGCCTTGTTCTTTCCTGCTCAGGGCTGTCTATCACCTGCCTTGCAGTTCCCTGCTCCACTATATAGCCATCGTCCATGAATATTATATGATCCGCTACATCTCTGGCAAACGACATTTCATGAGTAACGATTATCATAGTGGTCTTCTGATCGGCAAGGCTGCGTATAACTTTGAGAACTTCTCCCGTCAACTCCGGGTCCAGTGCCGATGTAGGCTCATCAAAGCACAGAATATCCGGTTTTAAAGCCAATGCTCTTGCTATTGCAACACGCTGCTGCTGACCTCCAGAAAGCTGATGAGGATAATGTTCCGCCCTTTCTGTAAGTCCCATCTTTTCAAGAAGCTGCCTTCCATGTTCTTCTATTTCTTCTGTTATCTCATTTTTCTTATCCTTAAAATCCGGGCGTTCTCTTGCAAGCAGCTCCTCTGCGATAGTTACGTTTTTAAGCGCAGTATACTGAGGAAAGAGATTGAACTGCTGGAATACCATTCCGAAGTGGAGCCGTTTTCTTCGCAGATCCTGCTCGTTTTCCTTCTGACTGCGTGAAGCATCAAACAGGATCTCTCCTTTTACGGATATCGTCCCGTTATCAGGTGTTTCAAGAAAATTCAGGCATCGCAGCAAAGTGGTCTTGCCGGAACCTGATGATCCTATAATGGCCAGTGCATTTCCTTCTTCCATCGAAAAACTTATGTCTTTCAGAACCTTGGTGTTCTTAAAGCTTTTTTCTATGTTGTTGACTTCCAATATGCTCATTTGACGTATCTCCTACCTGAAATAATCCAGCTTTTTCTCAAGATAATTGAACAATAACGTTAAGATACCAACGAATATCAGATAGAATACACCGGTGTAAAAAAGTGGCCATGTTATGCCTGCGGATTTCATAAATGAAAAGCCTGCAAATGTAAGCTCATAGGCTGCAATTATCCTCGCAAGGGATGTATCCTTAACCAGTGTTATTATCTCATTGGACATAGGCGGTACTATGCGTTTTATCATCTGCAGCAGTGTAACCTTGAAGAAAATCTGGCTCTTGGTCATGCCCAGCACCTGTCCGGCCTCTCTCTGACCTATAGGCACACCTTCTATCCCTCCCCTGAATATAACGGAGAAATAACATGCATAATTGATAACAAATGCAACTACAGTAGCAGTTATCCTTCCTGCCTCGTTGCCTGACCATATATTATTGCCGAGCCACATTCCCGGGCCGTAAAATATAATGATGAGCTGCAGCATCAGAGGAGTGCCCCTGATAACCCATACTATTGTCTGCATCAGATATTTAAGAGGTCTGAATCTGCTCATGGATCCGAATGCGACTATAAGCCCCAAAGGGATAGCAAAAATAAGTGTAAGAATAAAAATCTGGAATGTG
>CALCKF010000038.1 GCA_937966095.1 uncultured Eubacterium sp. | reverse complement strand
CCGATATTGATATGCGGTTTCGTTCTTTCGAATTTCTGTTTTGCCATTTTAATTCTCCTTTCTGATTGAGTTGGCTCTGCGAATACATATCTTCTTTCTCAAAATCTAAGAAAGACTTTTACTTGTTTATGGAGTCAAGCAAACTGTCCGGCAGTTTCTCAAAGTGATCGAACTGCATTACATATACACCTCTGCCCTGTGTTCTTGAACGCAGATCAGTAGCATATCCGAACATTTCCGACAGCGGTACATATCCTCTGACTGCCACCGCACCGTTGTCCATATCCGATCCTTCGATCCTGCCTCGTCTTGAACTTATATCTCCTATAACATCTCCCATATATTCCTCAGGTACTGTTACTTCTACCTTGAATATAGGCTCCAGTAATACCGGATTTGCTTTTTTCGCCGCTTCTCTGAATGCCATTGAAGCTGCTATTTTAAATGCCATCTCTGAAGAGTCCACTTCATGATATGAACCGTCATACAGTTCAACTCCGATGTCCACCACCTGATATCCTGCAACAGGGCCTGTCTGCATTGCTTCCTTGATACCTTCCTCTATCTTAGGAATGTATTCCTTAGGTATAGCTCCGCCGACGATCGAATTTTTAAATTCAAATCCTGATCCCGGTTCTCTAGGGTATACCTTGATCTTCACATGACCATACTGACCGCGTCCGCCTGACTGCTTGGCATATTTATGATCGACATCTGCTTCGGAAGTTATTGTTTCTTTATATGAAACCTGTGGCTTTCCGACATTGGCCTCGACCTTGAATTCCCTCAAAAGCCTGTCAACTATGATCTCAAGATGCAACTCACCCATTCCGGCTATTATCGTCTGTCCGGTATCCTCATTGGTATAAGTCTTGAAAGTAGGATCCTCTTCTGCCAATTTTGCGAGAGCGATTCCCATTTTTTCCTGTCCGGCCTTTGTTTTAGGTTCGATAGCTATTTCTATAACCGGATCAGGAAATTCCATAGACTCTAATATTATTTCATGCTTTTCATCGCAAAGAGTATCACCTGTAGTAGTGACTTTCAGACCTACAGCTGCAGCGATATCTCCCGAATATACCATTTCGATATCCTCTCTCTTATTGGCATGCATCTGGAGTATCCTTCCTACTCTCTCCTTTTTATCCTTTGTGGAATTATATACATATGAACCTGAAGCCAGCGTTCCGGAATATACTCTGAAAAACGCCAGTTTTCCAACAAACGGATCGGCCATTATCTTGAAGGCCAGGGCTGAGAATGGACCATTGTCATCAGCAGGTCGCTCTTCTTCTTTTCCTGTTTTTGGAACGATTCCCTTGATAGGCGGGATGTCCAAAGGTGACGGCATGTATTCAACTACTGCATCCAGCATAAGCTGAACACCCTTATTTCTATATGCCGAGCCACATGTTACTGGGATAAGATCCCCTGCAATAGTAGCCTTTCTGATGATCTTTTTGATTTCCTCCTGAGTGATATCCTCTCCTTCGAGGAATTTCATCATAACATCTTCATCAAATTCAGATACGGATTCAAGAAGCTTCTCTCTCCACTCATCTGCAAGATCTTTCAGATCTTCAGGGATCTCTGTCTTCTCATACTCCTTACCCAGATCATCCTTGTATATCTCTGCTTTCATTTCTACTAAGTCTACGATTCCGACAAAAGAGTCTTCCTTGCCTATAGGCAGCTGGATAGGTACGGCATTGGCTTTTAATCTGTCCTTCACCATATCCACAACTCTGTAGAAATCTGCTCCCAGAATGTCCATTTTATTTACAAAGATCATTCTAGGAACGCCATACTTTTCTGCCTGTCTCCAGACAGTTTCCGACTGAGGCTCAACTCCGCCCTTTGCACAAAGAACAGTAACAGCTCCATCTAAAACTCTCAGTGAACGCTCTACTTCAACAGTAAAGTCTACGTGTCCCGGAGTATCGATGATATTGATCCTGGTGTCTTTCCATTGGGCTGTAGTAGCAGCAGAGGTAATCGTGATACCACGTTCCTGTTCCTGTTCCATCCAGTCCATAGTTGCAGCGCCTTCATGAGTCTCGCCCAGCTTATGAGTCCTTCCTGTATAGAACAGTATTCTTTCCGTAGTTGTCGTTTTTCCGGCATCTATATGTGCCATGATTCCTATATTTCTTGTCTTTGCTAACGGAAAACTTCTCTTTGACATATTATCCTCCTTTCTGCTCCGTCTATTACTGCTGATCCCTGTTCAGGACTACCAGCGGTAGTGTGCAAATGCCTTGTTGGCTTCTGCCATCTTATGAGTATCTTCTTTCTTCTTAACAGATGCACCTGTATTGTTGGCCGCATCGATAAGTTCCTTGGCCAGTCTTTCAGACATAGTCTTCTCGCCTCTCGCTCTCGTATATTTCGTGAGCCATCTGAGCCCCAGAGTCTGACGTCTGTCAGCTCTAACCTCGATAGGAACCTGATAGTTGGCACCACCGACACGTCTGGCCTTTACTTCAAGAACAGGCATGATGTTGTTCATGGCCTTCTCAAATACTTCCAGAGGTTCTTCGCCGGTATCTTTCTTCACTTTTTCAAATGCATCGTAAACGATTTTCTGAGCTACTCCCTTCTTTCCATCCAGCATGACGCTGTTGATAAGCTTTGCAACAACAACACTGCCATATACCGGATCAGGAAGCACTTCTCTCTTTGGCACGTTTCCTTTTCTTGGCACGTCTCTTCCCTCCTTATTGAATTTTAAAGTCGGTACTCGAACACGGCATCCGGTTTTTCTTCAGGCAGCTGATACCACCGCCTTACTCCATATGCCGTTCCCGTGGTGCCCTGTATATTTATTTTCTGCCGAATTAAAATAAAGGCAGTTTATAAAAAGGGCACTTAAATTACCGATTACTACTTCTTAGGCCTTTTAGCTCCATATTTGGATCTCGCCTGCTTTCTGTCTGCCACACCTGCAGTGTCCAGTGTTCCTCTTACAATATGATATCTGACACCAGGAAGGTCTTTTACTCTTCCGCCTCTGATGAGAACAACACTATGCTCCTGAAGGTTATGTCCGATCCCAGGAATATATGCTGTTACTTCGATACCATTAGTAAGACGAACTCTCGCAACTTTTCTCAAAGCCGAATTAGGCTTTTTAGGAGTGACTGTCTTAACAGAAGTGCATACGCCTCTTTTCTGCGGCGAATTAACATTTGTGGCAACTCTCCTGAGAGAATTCATACCTTTGTTAAGAGCCGGCGCAGTCGACTTCTTCTCGCTGCTGGTTCTGCCATGACGTACTAATTGGTTAATTGTAGGCATCCTTTTTCTCCTTTCATCGTGATAAAATTATGATAACTTTGAACATAAGAGCCCAAAGTTATCATAATTTTATCACGTTCTTTATTATTATGTCAACAATATTTCCTTTCATCCATATACTTTTTAAAATAAAAACGGACGCAGCTTCGTCCGTTTTTACCAGTAAAGCAATGAATGACCTGAATTTTGAAATTATAAACTCTTTTCTATTCCTCACCGGGGTGCTTTCTGTCTTTGAATGAAGACTCAGTAGCGCCTCTCTGGTCTTTCTTAGCGATATAAAGGCTTCCTTTAGCTCTTCCACAAAGCACAGGCGGTTCGCAAGCTGTAGCAGCAGTTTCAGGAGTTGCGATGTTGGAAAGATCAGCATCTGTTCTATCTAGCTGAGTTGCTACCTTCCATGCTTCAAACTGGCAAATGTATGACTGATTACCAACTTTCTCGATCCAGCCATGGTATTCCATGAAGTCTCCAACATATACAGGAGCCAGGAATTCGACTTCCTTATATCCTAAAAACAAACTGATATCTCCGTCAACGTATACCATAAGCTCTGTACCTACGTCTCCCCACTGGTCAACGATTCTTGCACCGTTTACCAGTCCGCCCACATAATGTGCATCTTTTGCGCTCATCATAAGATGGTGAACCACTTTCTTACCTATCATAATTTATCCTCTCTTTATTCTGTTATGCAAAATCTATTAAATGAAATTATTATCTATAATGCATGCCCGTCCCAAATAGAACCAATCGTCCATATCCTTCCCGCTGCCGGGCGGATTCGGAACTTCCATCATGTCAAGCGGGCGCTTTCTAAAAAAGAACCGCGTCAGATGATGCGGTTCTTCGATATCTAATTTGTAATCCCGGTCGGATTTATTCAAAAGCCTTTGATCCAGCAGCCTTAGCGTCTGCAGCGAACTTAGGATCGCCGAATTCAGGTCTCTGCAGGTGCTTAGCAACCATCAGAGTACCAGTACCGTAAGCGCAAAGTTCAGGTGGGTTAACCATTTCTGCGCCTGATCCGTTGATTACATTACCGTTTTCATCCTTTGAATCCTTCATCCACTTATAAGCGAAGAATTTGCAAGTAAGTGATGTGTTACCAACCTTTTCGATGTATCCGCCATATTCCATCCAGTCACCGGCATATACAGGAGCTGTATATCTAACTTCTGAATATCCTACAAATAATGATTCGTCACCGAACAGTCTGATAGCCAGCTCAGTACCAACATCTCCCCATGCAGTTACGATGTGAGCGCCTTCTACTAATTCTCCAGCATAGTGAGCATCTCCAGCTGACATTCTTGTCTTCAGGCTTACGTATTCACCTATCATCTTTGGATTATTTTCTCTTTCCATAATGCAATCTAAAGGTGTTTTCATTTTAGTTCCTCCTTTTGTTCTGCTTCGCAGAATAATATTAAATGAGTAATTCTTATTTCTATAAAGCAGTTTTGTCCCGTTTCTTTTGGGATAAAACCGATTTATTTCCCAAAATCTTTTACTAATCCCTCCCTTGTTTTCAGCCCTGCTTCAATTAGTCAGCGAAAACCTTTGCCGGATCAAGCGGTTCTACATCCAGTTTCTTTACGATCTTTGAAACATTCACCATATGTATGTAGTCAACATTTCCTGCCAGAATGTTATTTCCCCATGTACCGCAGCCTTCAGATACTGCCGGTGATAATGCATTTGTTTCAGGACCCCATGCATCAGGTGTAGGCTGATTTACCAGTACACGTGCTACAGGAACCTTCTCACCGAAATACAGGATGTGATCTTCATTGTTTGAGAATATTCCTGCAGTATGGCCTGTTCCTCCGTCTTCTTCCATATTCTTGATGGCCATATCAACTGCATCTTCAAACTTATCATAGCTCTTGAGTACTACTACAGGTCCCATGATTTCCTTACCAAGGACATCAGCTTTTCCTACGCCTTCTATCTTCAGGCCAATGACTTTCGTTCCTTCAGGAACAGTGAATCCTGCAGCTTCAGCTATAACATCTACATCTTTTCCTACGAGTCCGGAATTGATGTGTCCATCCTGGAACAGTGCATCTCTGAATTTAGCCACATCAGCATCATTATCAAAAATAACAGCACCTGCTTTTTTCATTTCCTCAAAGAAATCAGCTTCAAGTTCCTGTGGGTAAAGAAGCAGATTGTCCCCGTCGCAAAGGATTCCGTTATCGCTGGCAATAGCGATTATCGACTGCTCTGCCGCATCCTTAAGGTCATAATCTCTGTCCACAACAACAGGTGGATTTCCAGGTCCTACACCATAGGCAGGAGTTCCGCTTGAGTATGCAGCTTTGGTAAGTCCTGCTCCGCCGGTTGCGATAACCAGATCGCATTTAGCCATGAGTTCCTGTGATTTTTCAATTGTAACATCGTTAACAATCTGAATAAGATCTTCTGGCGCACCGTTCTTTGCCAGAGCTTCTCTGATCAGATTTACTGTAGTAGTTGAAGTCTTCTCTGCACGTGGAGCAGGGGAAATGATTATAGCATTCTTGCCCTTCAAAGCGTGCATGAAATTTCCTAAAGGTGTAACAGTAGGATTTGTTGCCGGAGTGATCGCTCCGATAACACCTATTGGATGAGCGGCCTCAATGAGTCCGATAGATGGGTCTTCATTTATGATGCCTACAGATTTCTTGTCTTTGAGATAATCCCAGAAAGCAGCAGCTGTTCCTGTGTTTTTGCCGATTTTATCTTCGTAACTTCCGAGTCTTGTTTCTTCAACAGCCATTTTTGCCAATGGCTCTGCATTTTCATAAATTATTTTAGCGCTTTCATAAACTAGCTTATCAACCTGTTCCTGCGTGTAGTCGCTGATCTGTTCGAACGCTGCACGCGCTTTGTCAATTTTGTTTTGAATAGTCATACTTATCAATCTCCTTTTCATTTTTACTATTCTCTTTTTACTATTCTCTGAAAATTACTAAAACCAACCTCGGCTTTTTCATTATCTCAATTTGGTTATATTTTATCATTATGGAAAAATTCTGTCAAGTTTCATTGTCGCCACAAACATCGGTGGAAATCGACGAATCCAGCAAAGTAAAAAGCCCATAAAACGTTTGATTTTCAACGTTTTATGAGCTTTACACTTTCGTTTTTTTCACAGTGATTTATATGGCGTTAAAGCAGTATAAAGTTGCGTTGTTTTTGCATGTCTGCTTATTCCCACTCATTGTCCTGGGAAGGTTCAGCTTCCACTTCAGAAGCATATTCTTCCACCGCCGCACTGTCTTCACTGGTCCCCATCACAGGAACGATATCATCCATGTCCTCATCTTCTTCCGCCTCAAGTTCCATTTCCTTCTGCATTGCTCTGTATGCCTCGATGAGCGCGGTGTTGACGCCGTAATCCAGCTCTATGTTCCTGTATTTCTTCATACCTGTGCCTGCAGGAATCAGCTTTCCTATGATGACATTTTCTTTCAGTCCCTGAAGCTTATCGTTCTTACCTTTTATAGCTGCATCCGTCAAAACTCTTGTAGTCTCCTGGAATGATGCTGCGGAAAGGAATGAATTTGTCGCAAGCGAGGCCTTTGTTATACCGAGAAGAAGTCTCTCAGCTTCAGCAGGTCTTCCTCCGTCTGCAGCCACTTTTTCATTTGCTTCTTCTATTTCTATCTTGCTGTATTGTCCGCCAGGCAAAAGATCAGTATCTCCCGGATCGTTTACCTTCATCTTTGAAAGCATCTGTCCGACTATTACCTCAATATGCTTGTCATTTATATCCACACCCTGCTGCTTATATACTCGCTGTACTTCTTTCAGCAGATACTGATATACACCTTCAACACCGTTGAGTCTCAGAATGTCCTTAGGATCCAGAGGCCCCCTTGTTATATTGTCTCCGGCCAGCACATATTCACCTTCCTTGACACATATTCTGGCTCCGTACGGTATTTCATATACCCTTTCTTCTTCTCCCCGGATCTTTACCTGAGTCTTATTGTCAATTGTAGGCTCTATGGAGACCACTGTTCCGTCAGCTTCACATATAACTGCAATACCTTTAGGCTTCCTTGCCTCGAAAAGCTCTTCTACTCTAGGAAGACCGTGTGTTATATCTGAACCGGCAACACCACCTGTATGGAATGTTCTCATAGTAAGCTGAGTACCCGGTTCACCTATTGACTGAGCTGCTGTAATGCCTACGGCCTCTCCTATATTTACACTTTCACCTGTAGCAAGATTTCTGCCGTAACATTTTGCACATACGCCGGTCTTACTGTGACAAGTCATTACCGATCTTATCGCAACCGATTCGATCCCTGCAGCTTCTATACGTTCTGCGGCATCTTCGCTTATCTCACAATCCTGCTCAACGATGAGTTCTCCCGTTTCAGGATGACATATATCCACAAGAGCAGTCCTTCCAACAATCCTGTCCTTGAGTTTTTCAATGACTTCCTTGCCGTCCGTAAAGGCTTTTACTTCTATTCCTTCATCCGTGCCGCAATCATCCTCTCTTACTATGACATTGTGAGATACATCAACAAGTCTTCTGGTCAGATATCCTGAGTCTGCTGTTCTGAGAGCAGTATCCGCAAGTCCTTTTCTTGCTCCATTGGTAGATATGAAGTATTCCAATACCGAAAGGCCCTCTCGGAAATTAGCCTTTATAGGGATTTCTATTGTCTTACCTGTAGCATTCGCCATCAGTCCTCTCATTCCGCCTATCTGTCTTATCTGATTTTTGCTTCCTCTTGCGCCTGAATGAGCCATGATAAACAGATTGTTGAGAGAATCCAGAGAATCCATCAGAGCATCTGCTACATCATTAGTGGTCTTGTTCCATATCTCTATTACCTTTTCGTATCTTTCTTTGTTTGACACGAGCCCCCTTCTATAGGCCATTTCATACTTATCTACAAGCTTTTCGGATTCATCAATTATTTTCTGCTTCGCTTCAGGTATCTCCATATCGGAAATGCTTATGGTTATCGCTGCTATGGTCGAATAATGGAATCCCATATCCTTTATATAGTCCAGCATGATAGCAGTTTCCGTATTGCCGTGTATCCTGTAGCATCTGTCTATTATCTGCTCCAGCTTCTTTTTGTCACACAGGAAATCTATTTCAAGTGAATACGGATCAGCTTCTCTATCTTCCACATACCCAAGATCCTGAGGAATCTTCTGGTTGAATATGAACCTTCCCACGGTCGATTCCACAAGTTTACCTCTTGTATCATATTCATCAGCATAAACCCTTACCTTCACCCTTGCATGAAGTCCTACCATACCGGTCTGATATGCCATGAGCATTTCGGCAATATCGGTAAACACTTTTCCATCGCCTTTTTCAGCATCGGAATTCCTGTGTCCCTCTTCCTGCCCCGGATGAGTGAGGTAATAACTTCCCAATATCATATCCTGCGTAGGTGTGGTTATAGGGGTTCCGTCTTTAGGCGCAAGGATATTATTCACCGAAAGCATCAGAAATCTGGCTTCGGCCTGAGCTTCAACCGACAGAGGCACATGTACCGCCATCTGGTCACCGTCAAAGTCAGCATTGAATGCCGTACATGCCAGCGGATGAAGCTTTATTGCCTTGCCCTCTACCAGGACCGGCTCAAACGCCTGTATACCCAGCCTGTGAAGAGTAGGTGCACGATTCAGCATTACCGGATGTTCCTTGATAACACCTTCCAGCACATCCCATACCTCAGGTCGGACTTTTTCAACCATCCTCTTCGCGCTCTTTATATTATGCGCGTTTCCATTTTCCACCAGCTTTTTCATTATGAACGGTTTGAAAAGTTCAAGCGCCATCTTCTTAGGAAGTCCGCACTGATAGAATTTCAGTTCAGGACCTACTACTATTACCGAACGTCCTGAATAATCCACTCGCTTGCCAAGCAGGTTCTGTCTGAATCGGCCCTGTTTTCCTTTGAGCATGTCAGACAATGATTTAAGCGGTCTTGATCCCGGTCCTGTTACCGGTCTTCCTCTTCTTCCGTTATCTATAAGAGCATCAACAGCCTCCTGAAGCATCCTCTTTTCATTTCTTACGATAATATCCGGCGCTCCAAGCTCAAGGAGTCTGTTTAGCCTGTTGTTCCTGTTGATCACACGTCTGTAAAGATCATTGAGATCTGATGTGGCAAATCTGCCGCCATCAAGCTGTACCATAGGTCTGAGATCAGGAGGTATAACAGGTATGACTTCCAGAATCATCCACTCAGGCCTGTTTCCTGACGCTCTGAGAGCCTCTATCACTTCAAGTCTTCTCACTATACGGACTTTTTTCTGTCCGGTAGCGTTTGAAAGCTTGCTTCTTAGATCAGATGAGAGCTCATCCAGATCGATATGAGTCAGCAGTTCTCTTATAGCCTCTGCCCCCATACCTGCTTTGAACTTATTTTCAGGGTTGTCTTTTGCTTCCCGATACTGGTTCTCTGTAAGCACTTCTTTATATGCAAAATCTGTGTTTCCGGGATCAGTCACTATGAAGTTTGCAAAGTACAGAACTTTTTCCAGGGTTCTGGGAGATACATCCAGCACAAGACCCATTCTTGAAGGTATGCCTTTGAAATACCATATATGGGAAACAGGCGATGCCAGCTTTATATGTCCCATACGCTCCCTTCTTACCTTGGCCTTAGTAACCTCTACTCCGCACTTATCGCAGACTATTCCTTTGTATCTTATCCTCTTATATTTACCACAGTGGCATTCCCAGTCTTTGGTAGGTCCGAATATCCTTTCACAGAAAAGACCGTCCTTTTCAGGTTTCAGAGTTCTGTAATTTATAGTTTCGGGTTTTGTAACCTCTCCATGTGACCAGTTCAATATCTTTTCAGTAGATGCCAGCCCGATCTGCAGGGACTCGAAATTATTTAACTCATAATTATTGTTATCATTCATTGGTCGCTTCCCCTTTCCTATAATTCTTCAGTAGATTCGTCTTCAATATCGTCAGATGATCCGTCATATTCCCCTTCTTCAAAGTCTTCCTGCTCATCCTCGTCATCCAGGTCATACTCTTCTTCATCTGAAGTGGTGTCTTCTCCATCTTCTTCTCTGATTATGTCTTCTTCGATTATATT
The DNA here is from genome assembly GCA_937966095.1 of uncultured Eubacterium sp. Taxonomy (GTDB): domain Bacteria; phylum Bacillota; class Clostridia; order Peptostreptococcales; family Anaerovoracaceae; genus Lentihominibacter. Next base: position 17,859 of record CALCKF010000038.1, on the reverse strand, counting down.
GTCTACATCAGAATCTACATCGACCATATCTTCGATAGCCGGGATATCTTCCATCTCGCTCGTTTCTTTTATTTCTATCTCCTGATTGTCCTCTGTAAGCACCTTTACATCAAGACACAGGCTCTGCATTTCCTTGATAAGCACCTTGAAGGATTCGGGGATGCCAGGTTCAGGAATATTCTCGCCCTTCACTATGGCCTCATACGTCTTTACACGTCCTACAATATCATCAGATTTGACTGTCAATATTTCCTGAAGAGTATAAGCCGCGCCATATGCTTCAAGAGCCCATACTTCCATTTCTCCAAAACGCTGTCCGCCGAACTGGGCTTTTCCTCCAAGAGGCTGCTGGGTAACCAGCGAATATGGTCCCGTACTTCTTGCATGAATCTTATCATCCACAAGATGATGCAGTTTGAGCATATACATATATCCTACGGTTACAGGGTTGTCAAAATACTCTCCTGTACGCCCGTCTCTCAACCACAGCTTGCCGCTCTTGTCAAATCCGTTTTCCTCAAGAAGCTGTATTATATCCTTCTCGTTTGCGCCATCAAATACAGGTGTCGCTATATACCAGTCCTTGCTCTTTGCTGCAAGGCCCAGATGAACTTCAAGTACCTGACCTACATTCATTCGTGACGGTACTCCAAGAGGGTTGAGCATAACCTGAAGCGGCTGGCCGTTTTCCAGGAACGGCATATCCTCTTCAGGAAGTATCCTGGATATTACACCTTTATTTCCGTGTCTCCCGGCCATTTTATCTCCGACACTTATCTTTCTCTTTGTAGCTATATAGCATCTTACCAGTTTATTGACTCCCGGAGGCAGCTCATCACCGTTTTCTCTAGAAAATATCTTTACGTCTACTACTATACCCGTTTCTCCGTGAGGTACTCGCAGAGATGTGTCTCTCACCTCTCTTGCCTTCTCGCCGAATATCGCTCTGAGCAGCCTTTCTTCAGCAGTAAGTTCAGTCTCTCCCTTAGGTGTCACCTTGCCGACCAGTATGTCAGATGAATTCACTTCGGCACCTTTTCTTATTATTCCTTCTTCATCAAGATCTTTAAGAGCATCTTCACCCACATTAGGGATATCCCTTGTGATCTCCTCAGGTCCCAGCTTTGTATCTCTCGCTTCAGCCTCATATTTTTCAATATGGATAGACGTGAGCACATCTTCCATTATAAGTCTTTCATTTAATATTATAGCATCCTCATAGTTGTAGCCTTCCCATGTCATGAATCCTATCAGAAGATTCTTTCCGAGAGCTATCTCTCCATTTTCCGTAGAAGGCCCGTCTGCTATTACCTCGCCCTTTTCAACATGTTCCCCGTTGCATACGATAGGTCTCTGGTTGATGCAGGTTCCCTGATTGGAACGTTTGAACTTGAGAAGCCTGTATTCATCCCGCCCTTCTCCGTCATCTCTCAGAACTGTTATCTTATCTGCATCGACAAAATCGATTGTTCCTGAATTTTTTGCGATAACTACAACTCCGGAATCCTTTGCAGCCTTGTGTTCCATACCAGTTCCTACTATAGGAGCTTCTGTCACCAGCAGAGGGACAGCCTGACGCTGCATGTTTGCACCCATCAGAGCCCTGTTGGCATCATCGTTTTCAAGGAACGGTATCATTGCCGTTGCAACTGACACTACCTGTTTCGGCGATACGTCCATATAGTCCACTGCTTCTCTAGGTACCAGATCGATCTCACCGCCTTTTCCCCTCGCTGCAACTTTCATGTTCACGAAGCGTCCGTCGGAATCCAGAGGTTCATTGGCCTGAGCTACGATCTTGTCCTCTTCATCATCTGCCGTAAGATAATGTATCTCTTCTGTTACTCTTCCGCTTTCTTTATCGACCACTCTGTACGGGGTTTCTATAAATCCGTATTTATTAACTATACCGTATGTGGTAAGTGATCCTATAAGGCCTATATTGGGCCCTTCCGGCGTTTCTATAGGACACATCCTTCCATAGTGAGAATGATGTACATCCCTTACCTCAAATCCTGCACGCTCCCTTGAAAGGCCTCCAGGTCCAAGAGCGGAAAGCCTTCTCTTGTGAGTCAGCTCAGCCAGCGGATTGTTCTGATCCATAAACTGTGACAGCTGAGAGCTTCCAAAGAATTCCTTGACGGCTGCAGTAACCGGTCTTATATTCATAAGGCCCTGAGGCGTCACCTCGGAAATATCCTGTGTCGTCATTCTCTCCTTTATCGTTCTTTCCATCCTGGACAGCCCTATCCTGATCTGGTTCTGGAGGAGTTCTCCAACTGTACGAAGTCTTCTGTTTCCAAGATGATCTATATCATCTATATTTCCTATACCATAATTGAGATTCAGCAGATAGCTTATTGAGGCTATCACGTCAGCGACGAGTATATGCTTAGGGGAAAGCTCATTCTTTCTCAGTCTGAGCGCTTCTCTCATCTCATCCTGATCTTCGCTTTCCTGAATTATCTCCATAAGAACAGGATAATAGACTTTATCAGCTATTTTAAGATCTGTAACATCAAAATCGATATATGCATCAAGATCTACAAACTGATTTCCTATTACCTTAGTGACCTTTCCCTCTTCCACAGGACTTTTTACCATTACAAACTCGACGCCTGCATTTTCTATCTGCCGTGCAGTCTCTTTATCGATTCGCTGGCCCTTTTCAGCCAGTATCTCTCCTGTATTCGGATCTATTACATCTTCAGCGACCTCATTGCCATTAAGACGATTGAACAGGCCCAGCTTTTTATTGTATTTATATCGTCCAACCTTTGCCAAATCATATCGCTTCGGATCAAAGAACATGGAATTGAAAAGCGACTGGGCGCTTTCCAGCGTAGGAGGTTCACCCGGTCTCAGTTTTTTGTATATTTCCTTAAGTCCTTCTTCATAGTTGGTCGTCGTATCCTTTTCCAATGTTTTCAGAAGACGTGGCTCTTCTCCGAAGATATCGATTATCTCCTGATTGCTTCCCATTCCCAGAGCCCTGAGCAAAATTGTCACAGGCTGTTTACGGGTCCTGTCCACTCTTACGGAAATGACCTCGTTGGAATCAGTCTCATATTCAAGCCATGCTCCTCTGTTAGGTATTACAGTCGTAAAGAAGAGATTCTTTCCCGACTTGTCGATTTCTTTATCATAATAAGGTCCCGGCGATCTTACCAGCTGAGTAACTACTACTCTTTCTGCACCGTTATAGATAAAAGTTCCTTTTTCTGTCATCAAAGGAAAATCTCCCATGAAAACTTCCTGTTCCTTTATCTCTCCCGTCTCTTTATTGGTAAGTCTTACTCTCACTTTTAACGGAGCTGCATAGGTAACATCTCTTTCCTTACATTCTTCCTGCTCATATTTAGGAGGATCTGTAAGTGAGTAGTCTATGAATTCGAGAACAAGATTATCTGCATAGTCTTTTATCGGTGAAATGTCCTCAAAAACCTCACGAAAGCCTTCTTTTACAAACCAGTCGTATGAGTCTGTCTGTATCTGTATCAGATTTGGCATCTCTGCGACTTCATTGATCTTTGAAAAGGTCATTCGCTCTTTTCTACCTAATTTTATCAGATTTGGCATAGTCATCACTCCTTATATATTCAACAAATTACATTTGCAGGGCAGTTTATTATGATATCATAAACTTGTCAAATCGTCAATATATTTTACCATTTTTTTCAAACCTTTCATATTTTTTACCACTGATGATCATATATTGTTACATGATTTCGCATATAACAGAAAAAGCGGCACCGGCTTTTCAGCTCCGTGCCGCTTTTCTTTTATGTTTGTTTGTTATGCTTTCCTTACTTTCGGATCTACTTTTGTTGATACAAGATACAGGATCACTCCTATTATCAGAAGTACTATTCCTGCTACAAGTATTATATTCAGCATCAGACCGAAGTCACTCAGGAATCCAGGATTGCCAAGTTCAGGGTCCCCGTAGTATTCAGGACCCCAGTCACCCTCAAACCATTTCAGCCAAGGATATCCTATAAGTCCGAACACTCCGAGGAATGCAAAGTTGAATGCCATTCTCCTCAGATCTCCCACAGCCAGCCCTGTCTTAGGATTCACAGGATACTTTTCAGGGTCCTTCTTGGCAAGTCCGCCATACATCTTCTTCCATATGATATAAAGTATAGGGCCTGATATGATTCCCAGCATTCCGCCGATAAAGTAATCCGTTCCGTTTATAAAGAACGCTATGAATGCGACTATACAAGGAACAATACATATTACCGTAAGGAATCCGTAACCTCCAGGAATCTTGAATTTTCTTTCTTCTTCAGGGATCCTCTTTCTGAGAATCATAGCTGAGATGAATATCATTACATAAGATGATATCAGCAGGAATACGTCAACAACCACTACTGCGGCAAATGCGAAATTGCAGAGAATTATATTTACTATCCCTACAGATAATACTGCAATATAAGGCACGCCATGTTTTTTATCACATTTCACAAGGATCGGAGGCGCCAGATGATCATCCGCAAGAGCAAAGAATCCCCTTGATCCTGATGCGATATAAGTGTTGTATATCGAACACTGAGCAAGCACTGCCACGATTACGAAGAATATACCGAATGCAGCACCCCAGTTGGCGGTAACGACATCCGCATATCCTACAGTTCCCGGCTCTGTGCCCCAGAAGGCCCATGCGCCTCCTGCGTCCTGCACCTCTGCTACAGATATACCAAGAAGATTGGCTACCTTTTCATCGGTAAGAGTGGCGAGCCCTGCAACCGTAGGGAAAATATATACAGCCATAATCAAAGGTACCGTTATCATGGTTGCCTTTGGTATAACCTGAGGATTCTCGACCTCTCCGGCTATTGTTGACATGGATTCATATCCTGCATACATCCACATGCCTATAGCTATACCCATACCTATGTAATATACCCAGTCTGCAAATCCTATCCCGCTGAATCCCATCACGGTACCATCCGCAGTTACAGGTACGAAAGGATTCTGCTCCCAGTTGAGGAAACCGCACAGTGCGACCATTCCGAAAGCCACAATAACCAGTATGGCCAGAATATTGCTGACAATACCTACATCTTTTACACCTCTTATGTTTATATAGGTGAATACAAGTATCATCAGAACCTTGAATGCCATCTCCGCACCCCAGCTCAAATTGAATGTGTTTGCCAGATATCCGCCTGCAAGAATAACATAGAGCGTATTATCTATGTATATGGATATCGTTCTCCACCAGCCAGCCTGGAATCCCCAATATTCGCCAAGGGCTTCCTGGACCCACTTATAGTATCCGCCTTCCTGAGGTCTTGCTGATCCAAGCTCGGAGGCCACCAGTCCAAGCGGCGTACTCCAGACTATAGGAAGTATTATGAGCATTATAATGGTAAGTCCCGGTCCGGATTCCGGCATCATTTCCTCTATGCCGTATGCCCCGGCGGCGCACAGACAGAAAATCATGAATACGACTGTAGAAACTTTCAGGTCATGTTTTTTCAGTCCATGATTACCCGGCTGCGTAACGCTGTTATTTTCATTCTTAGCCATTTCTCCCTCCTTATCAGAATTTTACAAATGATATAAGTGCTTCTATTAATTATACAAAAATTTCAAAATATTTCAATGCTTTTGAATCATTTCGTGATCTACGGCAATGTTGTCATGTTTTGTTAGCAATCAAATTAAAAAGCGGATGACATATTGTCATCCGCTCCCGATCTCGATCTGTGCAAACTGCTATTTGAGTTCGATAACTGCGCCAACTTCTTCCAGCTGAGCTTTGTATCCTTCAGCTTCTGCTTTTTCGCAGCCTTCTTTAATATTGGAAGGAGCTCCGTCTACCAGTTCCTTAGCTTCCTTAAGTCCGAGACCTGTAATCTCTCTTACAGCCTTAATAACTTTGATCTTCTCTGCACCCACTTCTTTAAGAACTACTGTGAATTCACTCTGTTCTTCACCATCTGCAGCTCCGCCGTCGCCTGCTGCTGCAACTACGACACCTGCTGCTGCAGATACACCGAACTCTTCTTCACAAGCTTTAACCAGTTCATTGAGCTCTAAAACCGACATTTCTTTTATAGCTTCTATAATTTGATCTTTATTCATCTTATTTTCTCCTTTTATAAATTTATTTCAGTATGCTGTTACATACCGGCAAAAACCTTATTCCTGCCGGGAAATACTTCCGGCAGCTCGTTCCTCGTTGGTATAGGTCTTTTCGCCGTAGATCGTTTCCTCGCTCCGCTTCGGACGATCCTGACGGGGGACCTTCCAACAACTCGTTCCTCGTTGGGATAGGTCTCCCTACGCTTCTTTCTGCTCTGCGATCTGTGAAACCACTCTTGCAAAGTTTGCGATCGGCGACTGTATGCTTCCCATGAACTTGGAAATAAGAACATCTCTTGACGGAACCGATGCTATCTGAGTTATCCCATCTTTATCATAGTATTCACCCTCTATGATACCACCTTTGAATTCCATCTTCTTATATTCTTTAATCGACTCATTCAGGACTCTTGCAGGGGCAGTGGCATCATCATAGCTGAATGCAAATCCGCTAGGTCCCTCAAGAATATCAGCAAGGGCTTCGTATTCGGTTCCTTCAATAGCTCTCTTTACAAGAGTATTCTTGTAAACAGTATAGTCTACTTCGGCTTCACGAAGCTTTTTTCTCATCGCATCGGCTTCAGCAACTGTAATGCCTATATAATCTATCACAACAGCTGATACTGATTTCTCGAATTTGTCTTTTATCTCGTCGATTATCATCTGCTTCTGTTTATAAGCTTCTTTCATTATCGCGCATTCTCCTTTCTGAAAAATTGTACAGGTACGCTATAAAAAAGCCTTGCCGGATCACAGACACAGCAAGGCACATATATTTACATTGTACCTCGGTGGGGCGGTAGTTTAAAGCACCATGCGGTATATATACTGCAAATTTATATATTGGCGCTCCCCACTGTCTACGGTCTATTATTTTCTATTCCGTTCTAGATCTATCCCAGTTTTGCAGGGTTGATCTTTATTCCCGGTCCCATCGTTGACGCAACCGTAACGCTTCTGAGATACTGACCCTTAGCTGCAGCCGGCTTTGCTTTTATTATAGCGCCGATCAGAGCATTGAAATTCTCAGTAAGCTTCTGTTCGCCAAATGATGCTTTTCCTATAGGTGTATGGATGATATTGCTTTTATCGAGACGGTATTCTACCTTACCGGCTTTAACCTCTTCGATCGCTTTTGCCACATCCATCGTTACTGTACCGGATTTAGGGTTTGGCATCAGGCCTTTAGGTCCCAGGATCTTACCGAGCCTTCCCACAACACTCATCATATCAGGTGTTGCAATAACGACATCAAATTCAAACCAGTTCTCACTCTGGATCTTCTGTGCCATTTCTTCGGCTCCGACAAAATCAGCACCGGCTTCTTCTGCCTCTGTAGCTTTAGGACCCTTTGCAAATACCAGAACTTTCTTAGTTTTACCTACACCGTTCGGAAGCACTATAGCACCTCTTACCTGCTGGTCTGCATGTCTTCCGTCAACTCCAAGTCTTACATGGACTTCAACGGTTTCATCAAACTTAGCCTTGGAAGTTTTTGTTATTATTTCCATAGCCTGTTCAACATCATAAAGTTCTGTTTTGTCAAATTCTTTCAGTGATTCTCTGTAATTCTTACCTCTCTTAGGCATTTCTTTTACCTCCTTGTGGTTCCAACGACAGCGTATATATGAGGAACATGGTTCCCATACATCTGTCTCCCACTAAACTAATCTTCAACAACTATTCCCATACTTCTCGCAGTACCCTTGATCATTTCAGTAGCCGCATCAAGGTCAGCTGCATTCAGATCCGGCATCTTTGTCTTTGCGATCTCTTCAACCTGTGCTCTCGTAAGCGTTGCGACCTTTGTTTTATTAGGTTCGCCTGATGCTGTATCGAGACCTGCGGCCTTCTTCAGCAATACTGCTGCAGGAGGCGTTTTACATATGAATGAAAACGAATGATCTGCATAAACAGTGATAACTACAGGAATTATCATTCCAGGCTGATCCTGTGTTTTGGCATTGAACTGTTTACAGAAATCCATAATGTTAACACCATGCTGACCTAAGGCAGGTCCTACAGGAGGTGCAGGGTTCGCATTGCCGGCAGGAATCTGAAGTTTTATATAGCCTTCAATCTTCTTAGCCATTTATTTTCTCCTTTCTTCCGTATTCCATTTAACATGGTCTGTTTTTATAACTATAAAAGCCGATTCTGCTAGATCTTATCCACCTGTGCAAAATCGAGCTCTACAGGCGTATCTCTTCCGAACATGGATACTTTTGCCTTCAATGTCTGTTTCTCCATATTGACCTCTTCCACTACTCCCATGAAGTTTTCAAAAGGCCCGTTTATCACTTTGACAGTATCTCCGACATTGATATCCAGATCGATATATATTTTTTCTATTCCCATTCTTCTGACCTCTTCAGTAGTAAGAGGAACAGGATCTGAACCATGGCCTACGAAACCAGTAACTCCCTGTGTGTTCCTGACAAGATACCACGATTCATTTGTAACTATCATTTTTACGAGAACATATCCAGGAAACATCTTCCTGGTTTTCACCTTGCGCTGTCCGCTTTTGACTTCAACTATATCTTCTGTAGGCACAATAACATTGAGTATAAGGTCTTGCATACCTCTGTTTTCAACTATCTTCTCAATATTAACTTTAACTTTGTTTTCATGTCCGGAATAAGTATGGACTACATACCATTTGGCTTCTCCATCGCCTCTGAGGCCTTCAAGCCCTTCCAGATCCAGTTTTTTCATTTCGTTGTTTTCACACATTGTACCTTCAAGCTCCCATCATATTCGCTTTAAAAACATACAGCCTTTATAGCCGCCAGTACTCCTGTGTCTATTGCCCAGAATACAACAGCAAAAGCCGCACAGGTAGCAAGTACTACGGCAGTAAATGAGCCAAGCTCCTTTTTGGTAGGCCATACCACCTTTTTCATTTCAAGTCGCACGCCTTTAAAATATTCTTTTATGCTGCCTCTCTTTTTCTTACGCGTAGCTGCGGCGGCAGCTCTCTGTCTGGTTGTGCTTGCGGCTTTATCCTTTGACGTCTTTGCCATAGCGCTTATCTCCTATTTCGTTTCCTTATGAAGTGTATGCTTCTTGCAGAATTTGCAGTATTTGTTCATTTCTATACGGTCTGCATTATTTTTCTTGTTTTTTACAGTATTGTAGTTTCTCTGCTTGCATTCAGTGCAGGCAAGTGTAACCTTTACTCTCATTTTATCTATCCTCCGTTAAACTTAAAAGTGCGTACTTAAATATCCGTTTATAGATGATATTTCCTGTTTTATAAATCAAGAGCAGTGTCTGCTCTTCTTGATTATTTACATAAAGTCGCTAAATAATTGTATATTACGGCAGTGTCAATGTCAAGAATTTTTAAAGAAAAATATACAGACGGGTCAGAACCACCCGCCTGTATTTTTTATATACCTAAGATTTTAAATTATGCATCAGCTTCTTTCATAACGATAGCTTCTGCAGGACATACATCTACGCATTGCCCGCATCCTATACACTTTTCCTCGTCTACGGTCCAGTTGTCCATTTCAGCTGAAATAGCCTCACAAGGGCAGGCATTGGCGCATGCATTACAGTAAATGCATTTTTCCTCATCTACTACAGGTATCGAAGACTGCTTCGATATTTCTTCTTTCTCTTCGTTTTTTTCTTCTCCGCCTGTCTGTTCCACACCTATGGTAAGGCATTTCTTAGGGCACTTGTCTACACATGCTCCGCACTTCACACATGCCTCATCATCTACCTTCCAGACTTTTTCCTTTCTGTCTACCTCCAGCGCGTCACAAGGACAGTTCTTTGCGCAAAGCCCGCAGTATACGCATTCATCAAGATCACATATAAGCTTTTCATCCTCAGTATCTGCAGTAGCTGAGCCACCGTCTGCCTCACCGAACGAAAGACATTTCTTAGGGCATTTATCCACACATGCTCCACACTTCACACATGCCTCTTTATCTACATCCCAAAGCTTTTCCTTTCTATCCACTTTGAGTGCATCTGCAGGACATGCTTTAACGCAAAGTCCGCAATATACACATTCGTCTTTGTTGCAGACAAGATCACCCTCTGATGAACCTCCGCTTCCTGCAGCAGGCTTATCTATCTTGATATCAAATACATCAACGACTTTTTCAACATCAGGCTCCGTATATTTCTGTTCCATTACAAGACAGTCCTTAGGGCATGCCTCGACACATTCTCCACACTGGACGCACTGCATCCTGTGAATCTCCCACTTTCCTTCTTTTCTGTCAACGTTTATAGCGTCTGCAGGACATCTCTTTGAGCATATGCCACAGAGGATACATTTATCTTCCTCTATACCTATGCTGCCTCTTGTCCTCTCCTGCCATTCTCTTTCCACTACAGGATACATGAGAGTCGCAGGCTTGTTGAATACGCTTTTTAATACTGTTTTTGCAATCTTAAAAGCTCCCATTAACTCTCACCTACCTTTCTGTACAACTGATACAAGGGTCGATCGTCAATACCATCATAGGTACATCTGCAAGGTCACAGCCCTGAAGTATCTTTACCAATGCAGGAATATTCATATTAGTCGGCGTTCTGACACGCATCCTCTGCAGGAATTTAGAATCGGCGCCTTTGGCATAGTAATATGCTTCACCCCTAGGCTGCTCAAGTCTTACGAGATATTCTCCCTTAACATTACCCTTTACAGGAACGCTTACAGGACCGTCAGGTATTTTTTCAACAGCTTTTGTAATAAGATCTATAGACTGGAATACTTCTCTTATCCTTACCTTGCATCTTGCATAGCAGTCGCCTGCTTCCTCGATAACAGGTTCAAAATCCAGCTCTCCGTAAACGCCATGATTATTAATGAGTCTCATATCCTGCTCAATACCTGATCCTCTTGCCACAGGGCCTACAGCACAAAGCTCCATTGCATCTTCCTTGGAAAGGACTCCTACACCGCACATCCTGTTCTTAACGGAATCATCCTCTATAAATACATCTGTAAGCTCTTTTATTTCTTTCTTTATGCCCTGAAGAGTCGATGAGATTTCCTTTAATGTTTCATTGTCTATATCTTTTCTGAGTCCTCCTACTTTACATATGGAGAATATTACTCTGCCTCCCGTTGTCTTCTCCAGAATATCGAGAATAGTTTCTCTTATCCTCCAACAGTGCATAAAAAGACTTTCAAATCCGAACGCATCAGCCAGGAGACCCAGCCACAGAAGATGGCTGTGAAGTCTTGACAGTTCATGCAGTATAGTCCTGAGATACTCCGCCCTTTCAGGCACTTTTACATCCATGGCACCCTCTATAGATGCACATGCGCCCCAGCCATGACCAAAACTGCATATACCACAGATACGTTCTATAACATATACCATCTGGGTGTAATCCCTTTTTTCCACAAGCTTTTCCAGTCCTCTATGGATAAATCCGATAGATGGGATGGCTTCCACAACGGTCTCATCTTCAACGACCAGATCGAGATGAACCGGTTCCGGAAGTACCGGGTGCTGTGGTCCGAAAGGAATAATAGTTTTCTTACCCATATTAATTACCTTCCTTTCCTACTTCTTCGGATTCCATGGAGTAGGTTCCGCAACCTTAAAGAAGTTTCCCTGATAGTCGAGTTCCATATGATTGAACTGGATGCCGAACAGATCATGCATCTCATTTTCATATATGAATGCAGGCCAATAGGTGCCTGTTATGCTTTCAACTTCTTCTCCCTGTGAAATAACCAATTTCAGATTTATCAGCTCATGTGCCTTGTCAAATGAATATATTATCTCAATTTTATCACCTACAACAGTAGCACACGCCTGACCGAATCTATAGCCATCTGCCTTCAGATCCTTGACTTTTGCCAAAAGCTGGGAAAGTTCTACAGGTGTAAAGTTTTGTTTGGCATATACTCTTGCACTCATTACTTTTCCCCTCCTTCTTCAGCATTTTCCGTCTTGTCATCGATATCTTGTTCTTCGGTCTCATCGGCCATCCTGTCTCTTTTTTCCTGAAGGACTCCCAGACCCTTGACAACACCGTCTATTATAGCTTCCGGTCTTGCAGCACATCCCGGTACATAAACATCTACAGGTATCACATTGTCTACTCCTCCAAGGATGTTATAACATTGTTTGAACACGCCTGCAGTACATGCACATATGCCTACAGCAACCACTACCTTAGGTTCAGGCATCTGTTCATATATCTGTTTTACTACATTCTTGTTCTGTTCGTTAACAGATCCTGTTACCAGGAATATATCTGCATGTTTAGGATTTCCCGTATTTATTATACCGAATCTTTCCACGTCATACATAGGTGTAAGACATGCCAAGACTTCTATATCACATCCATTGCAGCTCGAGCCGTCATAATGGATCAACCATGGTGATTTTGCAACATATGACATTTCTACACCTCCTTTACACTATAAGATACAACACGAAGATATTGATCATCCCGCATATGAGAGCGACTATCCACGCGGATTTAAACGCAAACTGCCACTTCATCCTTGCAAAACTGTTATCAATAAGTACTTCAAAGAAATAAGTAACTATACATACTACCACACCTATAACTGTTCCCCATACAGTGCCGTTGGCAAAGAACAGGAATACAAATCCAAGAAGGAAAATATTCTCATACCAGTGTGCTATTTCGATCCAGCCCAGAGTCTTTCCCGAAAACTCAGTGGTAAGTCCTCTTACAAGCTCCTGATGAGCGTGATGTGACATGCTCAGATCGAAAGGTGATTTTCTGAATTTTATGGTGAGTATGAATACAAACCCTATAAATATACCTATGAGAGGCAGGAACGGCATTGAAACTCCGCTGACTACATCTCTTACAGTAAAGCTTCCGCAATACATATAGAATCCTATTGCAGTTATCAGAACCATAGGCTCATACGCCATCATCTGCAGCAGCTCACGTTCCGCTCCCACCTGAGCATAAGGCGAGTTGGATGAATATGCTGCAATGATAAGAAATGCGCTTGCCACCGTTAGAGTGAATATAACCAGAAGAAGATCTCCGCCTCCAAAGAAAACCGCCCCGGATGCTATCACGAATACTACGAATACCAGTACATAAAAATCCTGTACCTTCGTTACGGTCTGGTCTTCTTTTTCAAAAAGCTTTAACACATCATAAAACGGCTGAAGAACAGGCGGGCCGACTCTTCGCTGCATCCTGGCGGACAGCTTTCTGTCCAGTCCTGCCAGAATTCCGCCTACCAGAGGTGCAAAAATCAGGTATACAATTATCCAAATTACCGTGCTGATAACCATTATGCAACACCTCCCAACAAGCTAACAAGCGTTCCGATCATAATGCCTATGCCTATTACCAGCATTGCAGTAGTCAGTATACCGCCTATGATATTCATCTTCTTTTCTCCAAAATATCTTTCCATATGCCAGTTTCTCAATGTGAACTGTACGTCTTTGCCCATAGAGCCGTAATAAGTCCTGTTATCTCCTTCATTGACACCGGCAAGATAAATAGGCACGATCTTCTTTTTGGACTTTCCAAACCCAAATCCTGTTATAAGGATTATGAATACCAGCATGATAACCATTATTATCATGTTGTTTGCGGAAAGCACCGTAGCAGACAGGCCGCCGAATACGGTCTCAAGATAAGGAACCAGCATATACATTGATACGAGAGGGAAGATAAGACATACAAATACAGTAAGCGCTACAAGAGTTCCCTGTACGAACCATTCTTCCTTATGTACATTCTGCTGGATATTCTTCTCATTGGCAACTATAGCTGAAAGTTTTCCCATCCACTTGATCCAGTAGAAAGCGGTCACCGCACTTCCGAAGCATATGATACCTATCAGTATAACATTACCCGAATCAACAAATGCTGTCATTGCGGCCCACTTGGATATCAGCATGCCGAAAGGAGCGAGGAACATACCTGCGATACCGATCATCATAAATGCCGCCAGTCTAGGCATTCTCATAAACAGACCGTCCATATCTTCGATATCCCTGCTTCCTATATTATGCTCTGCAGTACCTACACAGAGGAAAAGCAGTGATTTTGTAACTGCGTGGAATATTATAAGCATTATCCCTGCCCATACAGCTTCAGCAGTACCTATACCTCCGCAGGCTACTATCAATCCGAGATTGGCAATAGTCGAATAAGCCAGTACCCTCTTTGCATTGCTCTGAGATATGGCTGCAAACGATGCCATGAGGAATGTTATTCCTCCTACCATCATCGTCATTATCCCGGCAAAGTTGCCCATTCCCAGTACAGGTGACAGCTTTATTATCATGAACACTCCTGCCTTTACCATTGTAGATGAATGCAGCAGAGCCGATGTAGGTGTAGGAGCGACCATTGCTCCAAGCAGCCAGCTGTTGAATGGCATCTGAGCAGCCTTCGTGATTCCTGCAAACGCAAAAAATGCAGCTGGTATAGCTATAAGTTCCCCGTAAACAGTTCCTATCATCAGCATAGTGCTGAGTTCTATAGTCCCGAAAACCGTACCGAGTATAACTATGCCGACAGCAAATCCGAGTCCTCCCAGGAGGTTCATTATCAATGCCCTGAACGCATTGTTGGTAGCTTCTTCCGTCTTTGTGAAACCGATAAGCCAGAATGATGACAGGCTGGTGATCTCCCAGAAGAAATACATCCATATCATATTATTTGATGTCACAAGGCCTACCATAGCACCAAGGAAAATAAACATTACGAAGAAGAACCAAGGTCTTCTGTCCTTCTGATCTGCATGATGATGCTGGAAATCTTTCATATATCCCAGTGCATAAACAGTGATCAAAGAGCCAATAATACCAATAATCAGGATCATGATTATCGAAAGTCTGTCAACATACATGTTGTTCTGGACTTCAATGCCATGCCCTTTAGTAAGCTCGAACCAAATCAGCAAAGGTGTTTGGATCACAGCAAAAACAGAGGCCAGATATTTCTTGTGCTTTATACCTATGATAATTATATATATAGCCAGCAGAGCTTCTATAATCATCATGATATAATTCACGATCTCAGCATGGAACGCAAAAGTGGTCCCACCCGACTTGAAATACTGGACAGCCATAACGATTGATGCAGCAGCGATCACAGCAGCAGCGATCTTTACCACAGCATCTCTGACTTTATCCTCTTTGCTTACTAAAAGAATCAAGGCAATAATTATTGGGAAAAAAATAAGAAAAAGTAAAGTGCCCATATAATCCTCCTAATAATAAATTGTAACTGATGAGATATTTTCTTAACACATATTATACATATATATGTATTAAAGAATCAAGCATAAACCAATATGCGGAATACTCTGAAAATTCCCGCTTTTTCAGGCTTTTTTACAGTAAAAAAATGATACTTATACTTTTATTCGGAGGTACAGTTTTGAATAAAATATATGACATGATAATAATAGGCGGAGGTACCGCCGGAATGACAGCCGCTATATACGGACATCGTGCCGGGAAGAATATTCTCATAATAGAAAAAAGCCTTTTCGGAGGTCAAATAATAACCACTTCCGAAATAGAAAACTATCCAGGCTTTTCATCCATAAACGGCGCTTCATTTGCATCAGAGCTATATAATCAGCTAAAACGTACAGATGTATCACAGATTTCAGATGAAGTCATTGATTTAAAACATTCTGGAAATATGTGGGAAGTATGCTGCACCACAGCATCTTATCTTACAAGGTCTGTAGTAATTGCGGCGGGAACAAAAAACAGAAAACTCGGTCTTGATGGAGAAGATAAATATACAGGCCATGGCCTGTCGTACTGTGCTACTTGCGATGGTGCTTTTTTTAAAGGTCAGACGACAGCTGTGGCAGGAGGCGGCAATACTGCTCTGGAAGAGGCACTGTATCTTTCTCTGCTCTGCAAAAAAGTATATTTGATACACAGAAACGGCCGCTTGTCTGCAGATGCTTCATTATCCGAGCGCGTATATGACTCAGACAATATCCATATAATGTTCAACACCCGCATAATCGGTTTATACGGAAAAACCTCTCTTGAAAAAATAGAGATACTCGCATCTTGCGCTCCATCAGAGCCAGATCAGACGGAGTTTGCCGAAGTTATCGATATAAAGGGTTTGTTCGTTGCAATAGGTCAGATACCACAGAACCATCCTTTTGAAAATGCAGTCATTCTGGATGAAAACGGGTATATAAAAGCTGACGAAAGCTGTCATACCAGTGCTTCCGGCGTATTTGCAGCAGGTGATTGCCGGTCTAAACAGCTGCGGCAGCTGGTAACTGCAGCTTCAGACGGTGCTGTATCCGCCTCTGAAGCAGTAAAATGGCTGAATTCACGCACCGATTCATAGCTATGATAAAAGCATCAGAGGCGTGGCCTTAAAACGGTCACGCCTCTGATATTTATTATTATGATGACAGTCGCTTAACGGTTTAACTGTGCTTCACAGGCTCCACCTTTCGTGAAATCAGATAAAACACTATACATGCAGCCGCGCATACTGCTGTAAGTATGTAAAGTCCGGTACCTATAGCCCCTACAATTACATCTACATCAAAATTCTCCAGAATGCCGTCGAAATAGTCTCCGGATCCCCAGGAGTCTTCCGTACCCCATCCCTCATACCAAGGCATGAATATACATGCAACAACATTCATTATAGTCATAAGCAAAAACAGGAATGACATTTTCTTCGTATCACCTATAGCAAGACCTGTCTTAGGATTCACAGGATACTTAACAGGATCCTTTTTAGTGAGACCGCCGTACAGCTTTCTCCAGATGATATAAAGCACAGGGCCTGTTATTATTCCCACCATGCCGCCGAGATAATAGTCGGATCCATTGATGAAAAAAGCAAATATAGCCACGCATATAGGTATTATACATATTACCGCAAGGAATCCATATCCTCCAGGTATCCTGAACTTGTATTCATCCTTCGGTATTCTCTTTCTCAGTATCATAGCCGAGATATATACCATGATATACGATGCTACAAGGAGGCATACATCAAGCACAATGATGAAACCGAATGGAAGCATGCACAATATAAGGTTGACTACTCCGACCGACAGTACAGATATATAAGGCACTCCATGCTTTTTATCACATTTAACCAGTATAGGAGGAGCAAGATGATCGTCCGCCAGGGAGAAGAATCCTCTCGATCCTGATGCGATATATGTGTTATATATGGAGCATTGGGCCAGTATCGCAACTATTACGAAAAATATACCCATTGCAGGACCCCAGAAAGTCTCGCAAACATCGGCATATCCTACACTTCCGGCTTCCGTTCCCCATTTTGTCCACTCTCCGAGTGAACCTAGCCCGGCTACTGTAGGCAGTATATATACAGCCATGATGAGAGGTACCGTTATAAGTGTGCCTTTAGGTATGACCTGAGGGTTTGCAACTTCTCCCGCTATCGTGGACATTGATTCATATCCCGAGTACATCCACATGCCTATCGATATGCCTCCTGCTATAAAGAAGAACCAATCGCTTATTCCTTCTGCCTCATATGCTGTTATCTGGAAAGATATATCTGTGCCTTCTCCCCAATTCATAAATCCGCATATCGCAACAAGTCCAAATGCGACCATTACAAGAATAGACAATATCGTGCTAACTATACCTACATCTCTGACACCTCTCACATTTATGTAGGTAAACACTATTATCATTATAGCTTTTATCGCAAATTCTCCGGCACTCCCCATATCCCAGAGGGATGCTGCATATCCTCCTGCAAGTATTACATACAGGGTATTGTCGATATAGA
>CALCKF010000037.1 GCA_937966095.1 uncultured Eubacterium sp. | reverse complement strand
CACGGGTTTCCTTTCTCATATGCTGCCTGGCTCGCAGCAAGAGACAGCGGATTGACAGATCCGGCCAGTTTATCACTTCTTATAAATTTTTTTCTCAGAATCTCATCATGTATTATTATATTTGAAAACAGCATCCCTGCCAGATTGAAAGTCTTACTGGCTGCCATACACGTTATCAGTCGTTCATATCCGGGCATGATCTTTGCCATAGGCACATGCTTCTGTCCATTGCGCAGCAGATCACAATGTATCTCATCAGATATTATCCACAGATCATTTTTCATTGCTATCTCTGCGACACTTTCCGCCTCCCCGGCTGTCCATACTCTCCCGGTGGGATTATGGGGATTGCACCATATAAGCAGCTTTGTATCAGGTCTTGAAGCCTTTTCTGCAAAATCATCGAGATCTACCGTGAATTTTCCTTCCTTATATGTCATATCGGAAACTATGAATCCTCTTTCACTGTATCTGCATGCATGTTTAAAGAAACCGTATGAAGGTGTAAAAAACAATATCTTTTCTCCAGGCTCTGTTATATCTCCCACCAGCTGATACAGCGCAGGTATGACACCCTGTGAAAATACCAGATGCTCTTTCGGGAAATGCCAATCATATTTTTTACGGCACCAGTCTGAAAAGACATCGTAATACCCGTTTCCGAAAACAGATGTATATCCGAATATCCTTTTATCTACTCTTTTTCTGATAGCTTCGCAGATCTCGGGAGCCACGGCAAAGTCCATATCCGCTACCCACATGCGTATCAACTGATCATCCGGAAACGGGAGCTCTATATCGGGCTCATCCTGAAACATATATTCTCTAAATCCTTCGACATTTTCTGAATTAGTATCCGCCCTGTCTATCACTTCATCGAAATCATATTTCATCATGATGCAAACCTCCTGTTTTTATAAATCTATCAAATCTTTCCAATACGGAAATCAATCTCCCATCAAGATATGACAGGGCTTTCTCCTTCATTTCATGCGGTATCATGTACATACCCTCTGCGATGCTGCCAGATATAGCTGCCAGAGTATCACTGTCACCGCCCAATGATATCGCGTTTCTTATCACATCTTCGAAATCCTTTCCCTCAAAAAATGCGCTCATTGCCTCAGGAACGGTATGCTGACAGCTCTCTTCCCGATGGTACGACATCCTTATATTATCACATGTCAGATCCATACAGTACCCGTATTTTCTCCCGACATATTGGCGTATATCTTTCTTAGCCCCGCCTTTTCTTGCAATGAATATGGCTGCGGCTACAGCCTGAGCGCCCTTTATGCCTTCGGGATGATCATGAGTCACTGAAGCACTGATGCCGGCATATCTCTCCACCGTTTCAAGGTCATCATATATCCATGCGACAGGGGATACCCTCATAGCCGAACCGTTGCCAAAACTGTTATAAGGTTTTGTATCACCGCTATCCAGCCATTTTGAAAAGCGATATCCATAGCCTGCATCAGGATAAAGACTGCCAAACATGTGAAATGATCTTATAAGCTCAGCTCTGGTCATATCAGGATCACCGAACCCGTTCATCAGGGCCTCGGCCACTGCTACAGTCATAACTGTATCATCCGTGAAGGAAGCTCCTTCTCCGAATAAAGGGAAATCCTTCGTCTTTACATTGTTTTCGGTCAGCTCATATATGCTGCCTGCTATGTCTCCTATTACTGCTCCCATCATAACACCGGCTCCTTTTACCCATTGTGTAATTATATAGCAGCATATCATATCATTTCAAGTTTTTATCCAGCTGATGTTTTGTGATCTTATCACAGTATCATCCCTGTTTATGCTTTATAATATACAAAACAGCAAAGGTTTTCAGTAAAGGAGATGATATATAAAATGGGATTTTTCGATTTTTTCAAAAGACCTGATATAAACGCAGGAATGGAACAGTTCAAAAATACAAAAGGAGCTGTCCTTATAGATGTAAGGACAGATATGGAATATTCTCAAGGTCACATTCCCGGCAGTATAAATATAGAACTTCAGAACATAAATCGTGCAAAAAATATCATAAAAGAGAAAAATACACCGCTTTTCGTCTACTGTCTCAGCGGTGCACGAAGTTCCAGGGCTTCCTCAGCTCTCAGATCAATGGGATATACAGACGTTAATGATATAGGTGGGATAAACCGCTATAACGGACAGATAGGGAGGTAATATAAATGAAAGTTGTAATAGTAGGAGGAGTAGCAGGAGGTGCTTCCGCTGCTGCCAGGATAAGACGTCTCGATGAAACTGCAAAGATAACGGTCTTTGAAAGATCCGGTTTCGTATCTTATGCCAACTGCGGTCTTCCATATTATATTGGGAATGTCATAACAGATGAGCATGAACTTACACTTCAGACGCCGGAAAGTTTTTCGGCACGATTCAATATAGATGTAAAAGTCCGGAACGAAGTCACCAGCATAGATCCGGAAAAGAAGACTGTAACTGTACGCGATCTTACATCAGGAAAAGATTTTACAGAAAGCTACGACAAACTTCTTCTTTCGCCAGGTGCAAGGCCTGTTACGCCGGAACTTTCAGGTGTTGAAAGTGACCGTATCTTCACTCTCCGTACAGTAGAGGATACGATAAAGATACATGAATTCATAAAAAACCGTAACCCTGGATCTGCGGTATTGGTGGGAGGAGGCTTCATTGGCCTTGAGATGGCTGAAAATCTCATACATATGGGCCTGAAGGTGACGCTCATACAGCGATCTGATCAGGTGCTTCCGCCTTTTGACCGCGATATGGCATCGCAGCTCCATACACTTCTCAGAAACAATGGCGTCAGTCTGAAGCTCAACAGCTCAGTCACAGGGTTCAGTCAGAAACATGATTTAATATCGACCATTATCAAAGGGGAAACTCCTATCGAATCAGATATGGTTATCCTTGCGATCGGAGTATCCCCTGATACGGCGCTGGCAAGATCAGCAGGACTGGAACTTGGTATAAAAGGAAGTATAGTCGTAAACGAAATGATGGAAACATCCATGCCTGATATATATGCCGTAGGCGATGCTGTGGAAGTACGCCATTCTGTCACCGGGCAGCGGGCAGTAATATCACTTGCGGGACCTGCTAACAGGCAGGGTCGTATCGCAGCCGACAATATCTGCGGAGGAAACAGCAAATATCCGGGATCACAAGGATCATCCGTTATAAAGCTCTTTGATATGACAGCAGCATCAACCGGAATAAACGAAAAAATCGCGATATCCTCAGGAATAGAATACGATAAGATCGTACTTTCTCCTCCGAACCACGCCGCCTATTATCCGGGAAGCACACTCCTTACCATGAAAGTGCTGTGGGAGAAAAATACTCAGCGCATACTTGGCGCACAGATAACCGGATACTCAGGTGTCGACAAGCGTATAGATGTCCTTTCTACTGCGATAAGATCAGGAATGAAGGCTGCAGACCTTGCAGCACTTGATCTTGCATATGCTCCGCCATATTCATCGGCTAAGGACCCGGTAAACATGGCAGGCTTTATGATCGAAAATATAGAATCCGGTATTATGAAACAGTTTCACTGGCATGATATAGATGATCTTTCCTGCAGGGAAGACATAATCCTGCTGGATGTGAGGACTCCGGAAGAATATTCTGCAGGCCATATAGAAGGCTTCAGAAACATACCGGTAGATGAAATGAGAGAAAGGCTCAGCGAACTGGAAAACGGCAAACCAGTATATGTTATGTGTCAGAGCGGGCTTAGAAGCTATATAGCTGTACGCATACTGTCACAGAAGGGATTTGACTGTTACAATCTTTCAGGAGGGTATAGATTCTATGAAATGATACACTCCGACAAGATGGCATGCAGATCTGCGTACCCATGTGGTATGGAAATAAAATAGCAAAATCTGCATGACATTCTGTCTCTGCAAAGAAAGCCGCCGGATAAAACCGGCGGCTTTCTTTAAATAAAAACAAGTGACATCATCAGCGGCCACAGCTGCGTGAGCCATGTTCCCCGCAGTTCCCGTCATGATGCGAGCATTCATCACCATGCTGCGTGCCATGATCAGAACATACTGCATCAGGATCATACTGCAGCTTTCCGGCCAGCAAGGCCTCCACTGCTCTGTCCGCATCTCCTGATGCTCCTCCGTACAGTTTTATACCGGCTGCCGCAACGGCATTGCGGGCGCCTCCCCCTATTCCTCCGCATATCAGGACATCCACATCGAGAGCATCCAGGATCCCTGCAAGAGCACCGTGTCCGCTATCTCCCGTCTTCACAATTTTTGACTCCTTCACTTTACCATCCTCAGCATCATATACCTTAAACTCTTCGGTATGCCCAAAATGCTGAAATATCTGACCATTTTCATAAGTTACCGCGATCCTCATAATATTTTCTCCTTTCGGTTTGATATACTCTTTTCTTAATCTGTGTCTGAAACAGTCACTGCAATCATGCTGCCCGTCTCTGCCGTCACATATACGATAATCTCCCCCTTCTATCCTGAGCGGACGGCCCTCCACAATCATATCGCTCAGCTTGCTCCTGGCTTCGCTATAGATCTGCTGGACAGTGGTCCTGGCTATCCCCATGCGCTCACCGCACTGTTCCTGCGAAAGACCTTCTTTATCGATCAGCCTTATCGTTTCGTATTCATCCACAGTCATCAGAATGCTTTCCTGGATATCATCGGCACCTACCGGTATAAACCCCTGTATGCCTGGAAAATTACATACTCTTCTGCATTTTCTGGGTCTCGCCATCGTAAGCACCTCCTTAAAAGCTTCTTTATTTCCATGTCAATTATATCAGATTTATGACATATGTCAATAATATTTTCGGCATATGCCATAAAAGTGTTGTGAATCTTAATGTGACATGGTCACATACATGAAAGATATTTTAGTATATATTCATATTATAAATAAACAAAGGAGGTCATGATACGATGTCTGTTATAAACATTACAAAGGATAATTTCCAAAAGGAAGTCACAGAGAGTGATAAGCCGGTACTTCTAGATTTCTGGGCCGAGTGGTGCGGTCCGTGCCGCATGGTATCACCTGTAGTCGATGAGATCGCTGCAGAGCACCCTGAAATAAAAGTCGGTAAGATCAATGTGGATCAGCAGCAGCAGCTGGCGCACCAGTTCGGTGTGATGAGCATTCCTTCTCTGTTCGTGATCAAAGACGGAAAGGTCACAGGACAGTCTGTAGGAGCAAGACCAAAAGAATACATACTCGATATGCTGAAATAACAAAAAGCCGCGGTACTGCGGCTTTTTACTTATATATAATTTCAATTTCCGGCAATCTCTCTTAACTTTTTCTCATCAAGTATCCGGATCTTTCCTCTCATCAGCTTTATCATACCTTCATCCTGAAAATATTTCAGCATCCTGGTGACCACCTCGCGTGCCGTACCCATATGGTTCGCTATTTTCTCGTGGGTGATCTTTATCTCTCTGCTTTCTTCCACGACAGATTCCTCCGTCAGAAACTCCGCAAGCCTTCTGTCAAAACTTTTCCACATGATCTGTTCCATGAGCCACATGACATCCGTAAATCTTTCAGCCATGATCTGATTAGTGTAATTGGATACCTCAGTGTATTTATCCATAAGTTCCTTATAAAAGTCAGGCGGTATTATCCATAATCTTGATTCTTTCTCGGCAGATATCTGTATATCAAACTGTATACTGTTCATCATGCATGATGCCGAAAACAGGCATATGTCACGTTCAAAAAGACGATATAAAGTTACCTCTCTTCCTTCATCGGAAGATATATATGCCCGCAGCTGTCCTGATCCCACTATCAGCAGCCCGGTGCAGTCGGAACCTCCTCCATGCAGAAGCGTGCCTGCCTTGACATTTCGCTCGACAGCTGCATAATCAAGCCTTTCTCTGTCCTCATCAGAAAGGCTGCTGTAAACCGGAAAAAATTCAGATAATGACATTTCTTTTTCCTCCTTTAAAATACAATTATATATTCCTTATGTCCAATGTCAATGCCTTTGGATATATTATGACGCACACAAGTATGTTTCACATTGTGAAACCCCTTTTCTGTATAGTAAAACCCGGGATATTGACGTATTTTATTTTTGGAATTAATATTACGGTAAATAATAAATATGATAAATAATATCTGTGGAGGAGGTAATAATATGTTGAATATTAAAACTGGAAACAGCATAAATCCTGATGCCGCTGCAGCCGGAAAGGAAGCTGCCGCACAGGCCAAGGAAGGTCTTGGCGATATCAAAATGGCATTCGTTTACAGCGGAGTGCAGTATGATCAGAAGGTCTTTATGGATGCAGTCGCATCTGAACTTCCAGGTGTTCCCCTCATAGGCAACACTTCATTTACAGGCGTTATAACTCCTGAGGGCTTTATCTCAAGTGATGACGGATTTGCAGGTGTGATGGCTCTTTCCGATGACGAACTCACTGTAGGAGTTGCAGGCATGGCCAAGGAAGGTACAGCCAGAGAAACCGGTCATAAGGTAGCAGAAAAAGCTCTGGAAGCAGCAGGAAAAACAGAAGCTCCCGCATACTTCTATATGTCAGCTCCTTCCGGAGAAGAGGAATACTACCTCAAAGGCATAACTGAAGTAATAGGACGTGTCCCTTTCTTCGGCGGCACAGCTGCGGACAATACCATAACCGGCGAATGGCTCCTTTATACGGATCAGCTGGTAACTGCAGACGGTGTGGCTGTAGCATTTTTCTACACAGACAAGCCTTTTGCCAATAAATTCACCGGCGCATACAATGAAACCGACAAGGCAGGCATCATAACAAAAATTGACGGAGACAGAACACTCGTTGAAATAAACGGCAAGCCTGCAATAGAACAATACAGAGAATGGACAGGGGCAAGTGCCGAAGATGTTGCAGGCGGAAATCTTCTTTCCTATGCAATATGCAATCCTCTTGCAGTAAAGGACAGACTCGGTGATCTGGCAGCCATAAGGCATCCTATGAACGGCAACAGTGACGGCTCTATGGCTATAGGTAACAACCTCGCTGTGAATACCGCTGTTGTCCTCATGACAGCCACTGTCGATGAGCTGATCGCTTCAGTAGGAAAAACTCTGGATGAACTCAAGGCAAGGATGACCGGTCCTATAGCCGGATTCCATCTTGTACACTGCGGCGGAAGAAGGGCCGGTATAGATTCCAGAATAAACGAAGTATATCAGCAGGTAAAAGAACATGCCGGCGATATACCTTTTATCATGGAATTCACTTTCGGTGAATACGGATATGAAGATGACGGCAACAATACTTGCGGAGGACTCATGCTGTCCTTCACAGCTTTCGGAAAATAAACAGCGTATATTATTAAAATGAAGGGAGATGTTGAATATGAAGATGATAATTGGCGGAGAAAAAGTAAACAGCGTCAGCGGTGAAACATTTGATGTTATCGCTCCGGCTACAGGGGAAGTCATTGACAGTGTTCCAAAAGCCACTGCAGAAGACTTGGACAAAGCTATAACAGCTGCCGTTGCAGGCCAGAAGATATGGGCAAAAGTCCCTATTTCAAAAAGAGCCGAGATTCTTTATAAATTTCTTGAT
The DNA here is from genome assembly GCA_937966095.1 of uncultured Eubacterium sp. Taxonomy (GTDB): domain Bacteria; phylum Bacillota; class Clostridia; order Peptostreptococcales; family Anaerovoracaceae; genus Lentihominibacter. The sequence goes on along the minus strand of CALCKF010000037.1, from coordinate 2,565 downwards.
CTCGTAGACCTCAACAAAGAATCGCTTGCTCAGACACTTTGTGCTGAAAACGGCAAACCTATAACCGAAGCACGTGCTGAGATAGGTAATATAAAAATAGGATTTTCCGGATTTATAGAACATGCAAAGCACTATTACGGATCTATAATCCCTCCAGGAGCTGAGGCCGGGCAGGATAAACACATACAGCTGGTTACAAGAGAGCCTATCGGAGTTATCGCATGCATAATACCGTTCAATTTCCCTTGTGACCTTTATGATCAGAAAGTTGCTCCGGCACTTATGATGGGAAATGCCGCTCTTGTACTGCCTTCATCCGATAATCCTCTTACTCTTATGAAGCTTACAGAGATGCTGGTTGAGTCAGGAGTTCCTGCCGGAGTTATCCAGTGTGTAACTGCACCGGGCTCCGTAAAAGGTTCGGCTGTATCAGATCCTAGAGTACACCTTGTAACCCTTACCGGAAGCACTGAAGTAGGTATAGATACTGCTAAGACAGCCGCTGCAAATCTTACCCACACAGCACTTGAGCTGGGCGGAAACGATGCATTCATAGTGCTTGATGACGGTGATGTCGACCTTGCAGTAGAAGAAATGATATGGGGCCGTATGTACAACACCGGTCAGGTATGCTGTGCAAGCAAGAGATTTTTGATACACAACTCACTTAAGGATGAATTTACAAAGAAAGCAGTAGACAGGATAAAACAGCTCAAGTACGGCGATCCTAAGGAAGAAGATACTCAGGTAGCATGCCTCATAAGCGAAAAAGCGGCTATAAAGGTTGAAAAAGAAGTAAATCTGACAGTAGAACAGGGTGGCAAGATAATACTTGGAGGAAAACGAAACGGCGCATTCTATGAACCTACAGTCATCGTAGATGTTCCTAAGACTGCTGATGTTGCAAAGGATATGGAGATTTTCGGGCCTGTAGTTCCGATCATAGGCTTTGATACTGACGAGGAAGCTATAGAAATCGCCAACAGTTCTAAATTCGGACTTTCCAGCTGTGTATTCTCAAGAGATCAGAAGCGAGCCTTCAAAGTTGCACAGGCAATGGAAGCCGGTGGAGCTGTAATCAACGGCGCAAGTTTCTTCAGACCTTTCGAAACACCATTCGGAGGCTGGAAGCACAGTGGAATAGGTACAGAAGGTGTTATGTGCACATTTAACGAAATGACAAGAGTAAAGAACATAATCCTTAAAAATATAATAGACTGATATCTGTTCGCTGACATCAAACAGAGCAATATAAAATCAGGCAGATTTTTCTGCCTGATTTTATATTGATGTCGTTTTTATTCCACATAACCCATTTTGCTTGATATCTTCATTGCCATATTTACAAGATATCCTGAGATCTCTTCTATCCTGTCATCTGTCAATATATGCTTATCACCGCTGACACTCACAGCTGCGATTATATCTCCCCTGTAATCATATATCGGAGCTCCTATACATCTCTGCCCTGCTTCACACTCCTCATCATCCAGGGCCCATCCGCGGCTCCTGACCTCAGATACCTCTTTTTGAAGAGACTCCATATCCGAGATAGTATTTGGAGTAAATTTAATGAAACTGCAGTCTGCCATCACATCTTCGATCTCTTTCTTTGAATAGTTGGACAATAAACATTTACCCAGAGATGAACAGTAGGCATTTACTTTATCTCCTATCTGAAAGTACAGCTTTTCCAATGAATTCATATTCACCCGCTCGATATGTACCACTTTATCTCCGTCCAGTACTCCCAGATTGCATGTCAGTCCGACATGGGCAGCGATATCCGCGATATATGATCTCGCCTCTGTCTGCAGCTCAAGATTATTTATATAATGGCTGACCACGTCTATGAGTCTCAGCCCGAGTTTATAGTTTCCCTGATCAGTCTTTTCCAGATATCCTCTTTGTAAAAGAGTGGATATTATCCTGTGTACAGTGCTCTTATGAAGATTGACCCTCGTTGCTATATCAGTAAGGCTTGTTCCGTTCTGTCTTACGGCCACATCTTCTATTATATCGAATGCTCTTTCTATCGAATGGACACTTTTTTCTTCAGTCATCTCCAATACCTCCTCAGCAGCTATTAGCTATTATACCAGCAAATATACGTCAGAGGAAATATTTTTTGAAAATTTTTACTATACAAATTATTTGGATTGCAGACTGTCTATATATCGACACGCTTCCACGGCTGCTGCCGTTCCATCAGCAACTGCAGTAGTAAGCTGGTATACCTCCTTCTTTCTACAGTCACCTGCAACAAATATTCCGGCTTCAGGGGCTGTACATCTTTCGTCTATATCAGCATACCCTTCATTATCAAGTTTCGTAAACCCGCTTATCACTCCGTTTTCCGGCACGTGTCCGACAGCAACGAAAAGAGCTTCCGCATCCAGCCGCCGACCGCCTGTAAGTATGATCCCTTCCAGTTTTTCCGTTCCTTCAAGCCCTGTGATTACACTGTTCATGATCTGTTCGATATTGTCTCTATGCTTTATCTGTTCCACAAGAGATATATCGCCTCTGAAACTGTCACGCCTATGTATCAGATACACTTTTTCA
>CALCKF010000036.1 GCA_937966095.1 uncultured Eubacterium sp. | reverse complement strand
TGAAGAACTGGCAGAAATCAAAACGCGAGCTGCCAAAGACAGGGAAAGGCTGGATGAGGAAAGAAATCGTCATAGAGATGCTTCCTCCGAACTGGAACAGCTTCGCATATCGCTGGGACAGCTTTCGGCAAGGATGAAAACCATCGAAGAAATGGAACATAATTATGAAGGGTATAACCATGCTGTCAGATATATAATGAAGTCCGGATTAAAAGGCATAGAAGGTGTAGTTGCAGATCTCATAAAAGTACCAAAAGGATATGAAACGGCTATAGAGACGGCTCTTGGAGCCTCTCTGCAGAATATCGTCTGTTCTGATGACAGAAGTGCAAAGGAAGCAGTCAAAGCTCTGAAAGAAAGCAGAGCAGGAAGACTTACATTCCTGCCTGTCAGTTCTGTGAGAGGAAAGGTATACCGTGACGGAAGACTGGATTCCGAAAGGGGATTTATCGGATTCGGCCCTGAGTGCATAGAATATGATCTCAAATACAGGGATATAATCGGCTATTTGCTGGGAAGAGTAGTACTGGTGGACAATATGGACAATGCCGTTAGGATATCAAAGCTGGTTTCGGATTTTAGATTCGTTACTCTGGACGGAGAAGTCATCAGTCCAAGAGGAGCCATAACAGGAGGAAAATACAGGAACAGAACAGCTAATATACTGGATAGAAAAGCAGAGGTACGGACATTAAGAGACAGAACCGACTCCATTAAGAATGAATGCGCTCAGCGGGAAAAAAACTTGGAAGCACTTAAGGATACTGTGAGAAGCCTTGTAGACAGCATAGGAAAGTCAGATGATCTGATCAGGGAAAAAGAACAGATGCTGCTTTCTGCAGATAATGAAGTCAGGCTTGCAGAGACCATGCTGCAGGATATCAGGTCCGGAAGTGAGAAGCTGGCGCGTGAGCTTGAAAGTATCGATGCCGAGAAAGAAAATTCACGTAAGATGATATCAGATATAAAGGCTAAAATGGAGAAAGATCATATAGCCGTGAAGGAAGCTGAAAAGCTGGCTGAAGAGCAGCAGACACTTTATGAGGGGCGAAAAAGAGAAGCAGATGTAATAAGTGAGGAGATAACAGACGCCAGGATATCTGTTAACAGCTGTGAAAAAGAAAAGAACCATGTGGATTCGATGGTTGAAAGGATAAAGGCTTCCGTTTCTGAAATAAACCTGGATATATCTTCGAGAAAAAAGCGTTTGGAGGATATGGCGGCTGAAAAGGAAAGCATACTTTCAGGAGGCGGAGATACAGATGATCTGATAAGAGAGAAGGAAAGCGAAAAACAGCTGATTGAAGATCGTCTTGAAGAGATGACACGGCAGAAAGCTGATCTGTCGGGAGAATCCCTGGAACTTAACAGTGAAAAGGAATCTGTCGACACTAAGCTTGCAGGACTCAGGAACCAGAAGTATGAGCTTGAGATAAAAAACGCAAAAAATGAAACTCAGCTGGATACATATAAAGACAGACTGTGGGAGGACTTCGGTGTTTCATATATACAGGCCATGGAATTTAAAAGCGACAACTTTGTTATGTCTGTGGCAGTAAAGGAAAACCGTAAACTGAAAAACAGGCTGAAGGATCTTGGCGAAGTAAATGTCGGAGCGATAGAAGAATATGAGACAGTAAAGGAGAGATATGATTTTCTGATAAATCAGAGAGAAGACATCCGTGAAGCTGTGGACGGTCTCAATAAGATAATAGGTGATATGGATCATACTATTCGTCATAAGTTCAAAACAAGCTTCGACAAGATAGTTGTCAATTTTGAGGAGATGTTCAGAGAGCTGTTTGGCGGAGGACATGCTGAACTGAGACTTTCTGATGAGAAAGATCCGCTTGAAGCCAGCATAGATATAGTGGCTCAGCCGCCGGGAAAAAGACTGCAGAATATAAATCTCCTGTCAGGAGGCGAGAAGACGCTGACAGCCATAGCATTGATGTTCGCAGTGCTAAAGGCAAAGCCCACACCGTTCTGTATCCTGGATGAGGTTGAGGCAGCCCTTGATGATGCCAATATAGACAGATTCATAGAATGCCTG
>CALCKF010000035.1 GCA_937966095.1 uncultured Eubacterium sp. | reverse complement strand
GGATAAGAACAATATCAGCATTTTTGTCGCCATAATAATGGTATGTCATTTTGCCCTGCTCCGTCATGCTCCTTAAGGTAATCTATTATTTTAGGCTGTCCCAGAGTCAGATCAGTGTCTCTCAGAGATTTGAACAGCTTTTTCTGAAGTGCAGAATGGCTTGCCATGAGCAGATAATGCAGTGAATGTTCCATTTAATACTCCTTTCGGCACAAAAAAAGATTAGAATTCTAACAATTAGAATTCTAATCTTTTTTTTGACTAATGTCAAGGACCGATAAAAACTATTCCAGTTCGAATGCTCCTGTATACAGCTGATAGTATACTCCATTCTTCTGTATAAGCTCTTCGTGGCTTCCTCTTTCTATTATGCGCCCATGATCCAGCACCATTATAGCATCACTGTTCTTTATAGTTGACAGACGATGGGCGATAACGAACACCGTCCTGCCCTCCATGAGATTATCCATACCTTTCTGTACAAGAGCCTCTGTCCTGGTATCTATAGATGATGTCGCCTCATCAAGTATCATCACAGGCGGATCAGCAACGGCTGCACGGGCTATCGATATCAGCTGGCGCTGTCCCTGAGACAGACTGCTTCCGTTTCCGCTCAGTACTGTATCATACCCCATAGGCAATCTCTGTATGAAACCATCCGCATTTGCCAGTTTTGCAGCTTTTATACAATCATCATCGGTAGCGTCCAGCCTGCCGTAACGTATATTATCCATTACTGTCCCTGTAAAAAGATTGACATCCTGCAGCACTATACCAAGAGATCTTCTAAGATCCGGTTTCTTTATCCTGGATATATCTATACCGTCATACAGTATCTCTCCGTCAGTGATATCATAAAACCTGTTTATAAGATTAGTTATAGTTGTTTTTCCTGCACCTGTAGCTCCCACAAAAGCGATCTTCTGACCCGGCTTTGCATAAAGAGATATATCTTTTAAAACAGTCTTTCCAGCCTCATACCCGAAATCCACATGATCAAATCTTATATCACCTGTAAGTCTGACATATTCTATACCTCCGTCTGCTATGTTATGATGCTTCCAGGCCCACTTCCCCGTGTATTCCTTCGCTTCTTCAATATCACCGTTGTCATTTTCTATTACATTGACAAGCGTCGTATCGCCCTCATCTTCTTCAGGTTTTTCATCCATAAGCCTGAAAACACGTCCTGCTCCGGCGATTCCCATAGCTATAAGAGATACCTGCATGGAGGCCTGGCCTATAGTCTGAGAAAGCTGCCTTGCCATTCCTAGAAAAGAAATGATTATTCCAGCAGTTACCGTACCCATACCTGCCAGGGAAACATTACCTATATCAAAGCACAGCAGCAGTCCTCCGGCCACTGCCAGCAATACATACATAATATTTCCGACATTATTCAGTATAGGCATCAGTATATTTCCGAACTGGAACGCTTTTTCACTGTCTGAAAACAGCTGATCATTATATTTTACGAAATCCTTTTTGCTTTCCTCTTCATGGCAGAAAACCTGCACCACTTTCTGCCCGCTCATCATTTCTTCTATAAAGCCTTCCTCTCTGGCTATGGAATTCTGCTGCTCTATCATATACCTGGAACTTGCACCGCCTATCTTCCTTGTCAGCAGCAGCATCACTACCATGAAGACACATACACATAAAGTAAGCCATATACTGTAATAAAGCATCATGACGAACATGGACAGGACAGTGAGTACAGACTGCAGCAGCAGCGGCATGCTCTGACCTATCAGCTGACGTACAGCATCGGTATCGTTCGTATATGTACTCATGATATCCCCATGGAAATGTGTGTCAAAATATCTTATCGGCAGTGTCTGCATATTTGAAAACATATCGTTTCTCATATGTTTCAATGTCCCCTGTGTGACGGTTGCCATTATCCTTGTATAAAGGAAAGAAGCAATGACTCCAAGGATATAGACCGCCGCCATAGTAGTAAGTATTGTGATCAGCTTTTCCCATACCGCATCCATGCCGTTATATATCCCCGGTGTTATACATTCATCTATGAGTCTCTGCAGGAAAACCGTCGCAATCACTGATGCAAATGAACTTATTATTATGCATACTGCTACTGCTGTCAGTCGGAATTTATAATACCCGAACAGATATGCCATCAGTCTCGGGAAAGTTTTTTTATTGTGTTGTGAAGATCTTTTATCCATTTACTCATCACCCCTGTTCCTGTTCTGTGAATCATATACCTGTCTGTATATCCCGTTTTTCGCTATCAGATCATCATGTGTCCCCTCTTCAGCGATCTCTCCGCCTTCCATTACGATTATTCTGTCGGCATCCTGCACTGAAGATATTCTCTGGGCAATAATGATTTTCGTAGTCTCAGGTATTTCTTTCATCATTGCCCTTCTGATAAGTGCGTCTGTCTTCGTATCCACAGCTGAAGTAGAGTCATCAAGTATAAGTATCTTAGGATGCTTAAGCAGAGCTCTTGCTATACACAGCCGCTGTTTCTGACCTCCTGAGACATTCGTACCTCCCTGCTCTATATATGTATCGTATCCGTCCGGAAACTGCTGTATGAAATCATCAGCCTGAGCAAGCCTGCATACACGTACCATTTCCTCATCTGATGCGTTTTTATCTCCCCATCTTAAATTATCCTTTATGGTGCCTGCAAACAAGACGTTTTTCTGCAGTACAACAGCCACTTGGTTTCTAAGAGCCGTGAGGTTGTATTCTTTCACATTTTTCCCGCCTACAAGTACTTCCCCTTCTGATGCGTCATAAAGTCTTGATATCATCTGTATCAGCGTTGTTTTACCTGATCCGGTGCCTCCTATTATACCTATAGTTTCTCCTTCCTTTATATCGAGATTTATATTTTCGAGAGCGTTTTTTCTGCTGTTTTCTGAATATCTGAATGATACGTTTCTGAAAGAAACGCTTCCGTCAGGCACATTCATCTCTCCGTCCTCATTCTTTTCAAGGACACTTTTGTGTTTCAGCACTTCTACCACACGTCCGGCAGATTCCGTCGCCATAGACGTCAATACGAAAACCATTGAAAGCATCATCATAGACGCAAGTATCTGTATACCATAGCTTATGAGAGAGGAAAGCTCTCCTGTAGTAAGCTCTGAACCTGCTGAATCAATGATTATATTTGCTCCGAAATAGCTTACGAGAAGCATTGCAACATATATGCAAAATATCATGAACGGGTTATTGAGCGCCAGTATCTTCTCAGCTCTCGTAAAATCACGTCTCACTTCTTCGGACACATCCCTGAAACGTTCTGTTTCGTATTCCTCACGGACAAATGACTTTACCACTCTTATACCTGAAACATTCTCCTGTACAGAATTGTTCATGGCATCATATTTTTTGAATATTCTCTTGAATATAGGATATACATACATCGCTATTCCGAGAAGCACCACACCCAGTACAGGAAACATTACTATGAATATGAGTGACATATGTACATTTATAGTCATGCTCATCGCAACAGAAAAAATGATCATCAGCGGAGTCCTGACCGCTACCCTTATTATCATCTGATATGCATTCTGTATATTGGTCACATCCGTAGTCATCCTGGTAACAAGTGATGACGCGGAAAATTTATCTATATCCGCAAATGCAAAGTCCTGTATCCTGAAATAGAGATCCTGCCTCAGATTGCGTGCGAAACCACATGCTGCAGTAGCGGCATATTTCCCGGAAAGAGCACCGAATACCAAAGAAAATACAGCCATTATTATCAATATAACACCATATTTTACTATAGGCTCCATGGATGCTCCCATTTCATCTATCAATGCCGCCATTACAAACGGCAGAAGGCACTCAAGCACAACTTCCGCCGCCACATATACAGGCGTAAGGATAGATGCTTTTTTATATTCTCTTATACTTTTCATTAAAGTCTTCAACATTTTCCTATTATGTTCCCTCCCTTTCAATTTCAGCTGCTAAAAACAGGAGACTTACGATTACAACAATATTAACTGTATCACTTTTATCGTAAAAAGAGAATTTGAAAGTATTATATGTCATTAGAATATATCTAATGTATATTGCATATTTTAAAATATTTTACTATAATGATTAATAAGAAAGGAGACGATTCAAAATGCATACGCAACAACTTTTATGTTTTGTGCTGGTGGCAGACAGACTCAATTTCACGAAAGCTGCCGAAGAACTGTTCTTATCTACTCCAACCGTTACTCATCATATAAAAACTCTTGAAAACGAATTAAAAACAAAGCTTTTTGTAAGAAATTCCAAGATGGTGAAGTTAACAGAATCAGGAGCCGCCTTTTATGAGGATGCAAAGGAAATCCTGGAAAAGATACATGTGGCCGAAAAAAAACTCCAGAAGATTGCCGGATCAGCTACTTCTTTCATCAAGATAGGCTGTACCAGCAATGCAGAATTCAATATCCTAAAGTATCCGCTTACTGCTATACACCAGAAATATCCGGACATCACTCCCAGGATATATGTAAACGATTATATCTCACTGAAAAAACTGTTTGAAAACGAACAGCTTGACCTTATTCTTTCCACCCGAAGCAACAACAGTACCATAACAGGTTCATTCTTCAAGCTCAAAAACATTATAAACTATGCGATACTGCCTGCCTCTTCACCCCTCAGCGCAAAACAGGAGCTTAAGTTTGATGATATGGAAAATATCCGTCTTATAACAATGCATCCTAAATCCATACCTTTCGAATATCCCAATAAAATACGCGACAGTATCTTTGAGCACGGTCTCACTCACCTTGACATCCACTGTGAAAATGATCAGTCGGCATTGCTTCTTGCAGAATGCGGTTTCGGCATTGCAATATTGCCAGAATTCTACATACCTCAGCGGATCTCTCCTCTGGTAAAGATACCCTTTGAAAAAGACAGCTTTATCCTGGAATATGGCATAACATATCACTCTGCTTTTGCCAGAAACATTACAGATGATATCCTCGGAATATTTAAATCGATAAACATAAGCTGAAATCCCCTTTTCAGCTTTTCAAAAAATTTATATCCTGCCTGAAGGAAACCTCAAATATCCTGAGATCTTCACCATCAAGTCCCTCTTTTTTCATATCGACTGCCTGTATGCGGCTGTTCCCATATGTTTTAAAATAATAAACGCATTTCTGCACATTTATGCAGCATGAGTACAAGGTCACATCATTCAGACCGTTTTCCGTAACTACCGCACCGTCTACCATTGCAACTGCGTCCAATATGTGAAAAAACTGTGTGACAGACGATATTTCATCCTCTTGAGCATGAGAGTTCCATTTAAGGAATGCCGCTTTCACAAATCTGGAAACAGGAGAAAAGTCCCCCGGCAGCCCCAATGCACCCATTCCTTGTCCGTAAACAGGCAGTTCCAATGATTTTGAAAAACTGTTCACAGGTGCTTCAGGTCTGATATTGATATAATTGCTCAAATGGATCTGATAATACGGGAAAGGCGGATTGTTCGTCAATACACCGTATATGTTATCATAGATATGGTTTCCGTCTTCCATGGCTTCCAGCACGATACATGAACTTTCATCAGCTATCATCCAGTGAAGATCCGCAAGAGGCAAACCGTCATCAAAAGGTTCATCTGTGATATTTACCTCCTCAAGCATTGCAGATGCTTCTTTAACAGTAGAGCACTGACCGAGAATCCAGGGTATCAGCTCATAAGGCGCCAGGTTCAGTCCGCATTCTTTTTTTTCATTGTAAAAGGCATTTCCGGGGAAATACAGTCCGGCCATGCACAGTCCCTTTTCGTTGACAGCTTCAGCATAAAGAGGATAGCCGTCATGCACAGCAGCCATACCTATCATCGCATGATGTGTCTTTATTTCAGGCATTTCCTTGAACCTGAATATATGATTTCTGGGAGTCATCACCAGCTTTTCTCCAAAATCATACTCTATATCCATGTTCCTGCCAAAATAAAAATCTCCATTCTTATAGGTTATGCATGTGCACATTTGTACCCCACTCCTTTTTCATGCTATACAGCCCGTATTTTTCACTGAACTCTTCATATCGCTGCTGTTTCAGCTTTTCTATCTGCTGCTCAGTATACCTGTCGGCAAAATACATAGGTATACTCATCACCGTTATTATCAGCAAAGCCCCCACAGCCATTATAATAAGCCACCTTATACCTGCTTTAATAGAAGGCACCAGCATTATATCATTTATTTCATTTATATTGATGACCTGTCCATATGCTCTTCTGCCGCACCCCGGACAATGAAATTTCTTTGCAAAATATCTGTATTCAGGTCTGTTGACTAATGCAAGACCCCTCCGCTTTGTCTTGGTCACGGTTTTTGATTTGACAACACAGCTTTCTGTAAATTTCTCAGGGCTAACATCGTAAACAGTGCCGCACTTCTCACATTTTACATGACCGGTAAAATCTCCTGTCGCCACTATTGTTCTGGCTCTGCGTATAAACTGTATGGCGCAGAAGATCATCCAGCCTGCCAGAAATATTGTCATCACCAATATAAGTATCATCTTTACCATAATGCTTTACGACTCCTTTTTTATCGTTATCAGCCTTCCGACCACAGATCCGTAAAATACAACAGACATCATGTGCAACCGAATATCAGCCGCTATACCAGCCTTTCGATCTTTGTGACTGTTTCAGCCTCGGAAAGATCCATCTCCAGTATATATGTTATCTCATCTGCTTTTTCAGGATGCTCAAGTGCGACCCTCCATATTTTATCTCCGCCTTCTGAAGAAACCTCTCCTGAGCGAATCTTATATGACAGCAGATCTGCTATCCCGCTTACTATTTCACGTTTTTCTTTCATTTCCTGCCCTCCTGGTCTCATTATTATTCCGTCTCGTGGAATAAATCCTTCAGCACCCGGCCTTTCCTGTGATATGATCAATGGTTATTTCTGCCATATATATATCATTCATTGAAGATTCCAGATATTTTTCCCCGCCTTCTTCATAACCTTTAGAATACTTATCTATTATATATCCATGTATCTTTCTCATCTCCTCCGGTTCATCTATGAACCTTACGGTCCCGAATGCTATCACGCTCAGATACAGTGTATTATATTCTTCCGGTATTATGTTATCCTGAGCAACAACGGTAAAACTTACTTTCGGATCGGCTTTGATAAGTTCTACTTTATATCCTTCCCTTGAACAGTGAAAATATATCCTTCCGTCCACATATGCATAGCTTACGGGAACTCCATACGGATATCCCCTGTCTCCATTCACGCTCATGACTCCGTTTGTACACCTGGATAATATTTTATCTACTTCTACATTATCTAGCTGCTGCTCTTTAAGTCTCATTTCTCTGAACATATATGCTCCTTTCCCTGATACATCATCAGTTTCTGTGTATTGTAATTATATCATTTTCATCTGTCATTCGTCCATAGCAATGGTCGTTTCAGCTGCGATCACAAGAAGCCTTCTGAATTCATTTCTTTCTTCATCCGTCATTTTCTGTGTCATTTTACTGAAGCATCCGTCTATCTGATCTTTTATGAAAGGATAGACCTGCCATGCCTTTTCAGTCGGACGTACGTCATATGTTCTCTTATCCTTTTTATTGGTAGTTCTGATGACGAATCCGGCTTGCATCAGCTTTGTCACGGTTTTCGCTATGACACTCTTGTCAAGTCCGAGGCGTTTTGTTATATCGTCCTGAGTCAGTTCACTGAAATCGCATACGATCAGAATTATCGCTGCCTGAGCTGCTGTAAGATGATATTTCACACATTCGTTGTTAAGCCATATATGTGATTTTCTATATAATATAGAAATCGATTTGAATGGATTCTCTATTATTTTATTCATATAAGAAACCTCCTTCTGTTCCCGTAAATTTTAACCTATTATAGTGGCATTTGCAACCTGTTATTGACGCACACCGGCTTTTATGATACATTGATATAGTGGCAATTGCCACTATATCAATGTAAAGGAGTTTTTTAAATGGAAAAACCTAAAAAAATATGGAACAGAAAATTTATTCTTCTTTTTATAACTAATCTTCTTGTGCTGGCGGCATTTTATGCATCTATACCTATCATACCCGTATACTGTCAGCAGATCGGAATAACAGGCTCTAAGGTAGGTATCGTGCTTACAGCCATGTCTATCGCCACAGTTCTCTTTCGTCCGATCGCAGGTTATCTGCTGGATAATTTCAATCGTTACAGAGTATACCTGCTGTTTCTGGCACTGTTCTGTCTGGCATTCCCCAGCTTCATAATATTTCCTGTATTCGGAGCCCTTATAATAATACGTCTGTATATGGGTGCCGTTTATTCTGTATGCGGCTCGGCCACGATGACTCTAGCCAGTGATGTTCTTCCGCCTGCTAAAATAACAGAAGGTATCAGCAGATTCGCATTTACCATTTCAATAGGCATGGCTGTCGGCCCTTATACAGGTATCCAGGTACAGAATCATCTCAGCAGCAAAGCATCATTTTACACTGTTTTTGCTATCACTGCAGTTGCTTTCATCTGTGTTTTCTGCTGCAGGATAAAATATCCGCCCGTAGAAAGAAAAAGATTCTCTCTGAAAGAATCTATATATAAGCCTGCACTGCCATTCATGTTCAATATGATGTTTCTTATGATACCGTACGGTGCGGTTATCGCATACTCCTCCATACTGGCGCAGGAAAAAAATCTGACCTCAGTCATCCCATATTTCTACATCTGCCTGGTCATAGGCATGCTGGCATCTAAACTGTCTACCCAAAAGCTTATAGATGCAGGCAGACACCGTATCCTGGTATACGCATCTCTGGCGATACTTATAGTGACGATGGCCAGTTATGTTTTCTTGTCCACCGGTGTTCACCTGCTGGCTGCCGGCGTGCTTTTCGGTCTGGGATACGGCATACTTCAGCCTCTTTTCCAGTCTTTTGTTACAGGTACGACACCTGCTCCAAAACGCGGAGTCGCAAATGCCACATATCTGCTGTCATATGATATCGGAATAGGTATAGGTTCACTTCTTATGGGATTCCTTCAGGAAAGTATAGGACTTTCATCCGGGTTCGCTCTTACTGCCATCGCATATATCATCGGAGGGATAATCTATATCATTTATGTCGACCACTATTATCACAGACTCAAATATAATGCGATAGTTGACAACAGACGTTCAAACTTCCTTTTCCAATATATGAAGCATGATGTGTATACTCTTCCCAGTGATGCCACAATACGTGATGCAATAGTATATTTTTCAGATAAACACATAAGCGGAGCCCCTGTCGTTTCTCCTGATGGCAGAGCAGCCGGTTTTATCAGTGACGGAGATATAATGCGTTATCTGCGGCCTGACGACACCTCGTCGCTTTCTACCGACAATTCTGTACTGTTCATGAATTATTTCCTCGATACGGATAAGGGAACAGAACAGAAGCTTGAATCTGTAATGGACATGAACGTCCTGGAAATAGGCAGCGACAAACCTATAACGATATCGATAAACGCCTCCGTAGAAGACGTATGCAGGATATTGAGCGAAGCCGGTATCAAGAAGATACCTGTGATCGATGATGATAATAAAATAGTAGGTATCATTTCACGCTCTTCTATAACACATTATCTGGCAAAACGTTATCTGAACTCGTCAGATACATCTTATTCACGCTCATGATATGATAAAAACTGCTGCTTATGATCTGCATGTCATAAGCAGCAGTTTGATAAATACACTATATATACTTTATCATTTTCTTTTCCGGTAAACATTTTCGATTATGTTCACACATTCATCAATACCAAGATTTCCACTGTTTAAAGTTATATCATAATTAGCTACATCTCCCCACTTCATATCAGTATAAAACTGATAGTAAAGCCCGCGACGTTTATCCATGTCCCGAAGCTGTTCCTCCGAAAGCAAAGAATCTTCTCCGTATTCCTTTGATATCCTCTCCATTCGGAACCCAAGATCCGCATGTATGAACACTCTGAGGCAGTCAG
>CALCKF010000034.1 GCA_937966095.1 uncultured Eubacterium sp. | reverse complement strand
GAGCTGCCCCATATAAGGGCAGTGAGTACAAGCATAATATTACCGCGCAGTTTCCTGTTCATTTAAGCGATTCCTCCAGAGCCTTTTATTGAAACATTTTCTATTATAACAAATCATTATGATATTGTCATATGGAAATGATATGCACAGGATTAACATGTTCTAAAATTTCATACTATATGTTATACTTTTACCGTAAAAAGATTTTCACGGAAAGAAGGCAGTTGGATGATATCAAAGATATGTCTGATAAGACACGGCATAACTGAAGGCAACAAACAGAAGCTTTACTATGGCCACGCAGACATACCGTTGTCAGACGAAGGGATAGCAGAGCTTAAAAAGCTTGCCGGGGACGGGATATATCCTGATGGCAGCGGCGCTGATTTTTACACTTCAGGTCTGAGACGCACGGAACAGACTCTGGAGCTTATATACGGCAAATGCCGGCACGAAACGGTCGAAGGACTGAAGGAAATAAATTTTGGAGATTTTGAGATGAAAAGCTACCGGGAACTGAAGGAACTGGAGGAATATAAAACGTGGATCGCCGATAAACGAGGAGATCTTTCTCCTCCTAACGGTGAAAGCCTTCAGGCTTTTTACAGGAGAGTAGTCAGAAGTTTTGAGAATCTGAAAGCAAAGCATATGCTCAAGGTCATGGCCATGAGGCATAGAGAAGAAGAGGCGCTTTCCATAGTAGTGTGCCATGGAGGGACTATATCCGCGATACTGGAAAGTATATATCCAAGAGAAAAGGATAACCTATACGGATGGATCCCCGAACCAGGGCATGGATACATACTGTCATTGGAAGACATGCATGTTTTTGATACGGACAGATTTTAAGGAGGGAAAAATGGATATAAAGGATAAGGTTACACAGCTCATAGGGGGAACCCCTTTGCTGAGGCTCAGAAAAATGGAGGAGTCATTTGGCGCGAAGGCCGAAATAGTAGCCAAGCTGGAGATGTTTAACCCGGCAGGCAGCATAAAGGACCGGGTGGGATACAATATGATAAGCGAAGCGGAAAAAAACGGCAGACTCAAGCCGGGAGGTACGATAATAGAACCGACAAGCGGAAATACAGGAGTAGGCATAGCGATGACTGCGGCGGCATCCGGATACAAGGCGATAATGGTGATGCCGGAAAGCATGAGCGTGGAGAGACGTGCACTTCTGGCGGCTCTGGGTGCTGAACTGGTGCTGACAGATAAGGAGAAAGGCATGCAGGGGAGTGTTGATAAAGCTATGGAGCTTGCAAATGAGATCCCCGGCAGCATAATAGCCGGACAATTTGAAAATCCTGCTAACCCGCAGACACATTATGAAACTACAGGGCCTGAGATATGGTCAGATACAGACGGTCAGATAGACATATTTGTCTCGGCTTTTGGTACAGGAGGTACTGTTTCAGGCGCAGGCAAGTTTCTCAAAGAAAAGAAAAACGATATAAAGGTGATAGGTGTCGAACCTGCATCGTCGCCTCTTATTACTGAAGGAAAAGCCGGCCCTCACAAAATACAGGGTATAGGTGCAAACTTTGTTCCGGGAGTACTGGATATCGATATAATGGATGAGATTATCACAGTTACGGATGAAGATGCACTGGATACTATGAAGATGCTGGCTTGTACAGAAGGAGTACTGGCAGGTGTATCATCGGGAGCCGCTCTCTTTGCGGCCGGGAAGATCGCGTCAAGACGTGAGAATGAAGGAAAGAGAATAGTTGTTATCCTGCCGGACACAGGAGAAAGATATCTAAGTATATTCTGATATGATCCCCGGAGAGACATAGTGCTCTTCGGGTTTTTATATATAATGCAATTTTTTAGCTTTACTTTAAATGACTAATTTGATATTATAGTCATGTGTACGTCTTTTGACAGTATGGCAGAGCATGTTTTATTGCTAATCAGCAAAGAGAATTTTTTTTAGCAATAATATGACTAATATGATAAAAAAGTCATATATTGCAGATCTTTGCCTGGCAGGGAATCAAATCGGCTTTGTAAAATTCAAGAACAGGATTGGATGGGCATATTGAAAATAAATAGCTTGGAAAATAAATAGGAAAATTATAGCAGGGTTGACTTCTATTGCCGGATTTACCCTGTTCCTGATTGTCTGCCGGATAATTTGCAGGCGATCTTTGTGAATGAACATGAAGCCTGAAAAAGGAGGTGGTATATATTAAAAAATAATTTATTGTGAAGTTATGCTGAAGTAGCATAAATGAAAAATCCTTAGAAACAAATTTTGGCAATTTTTAAATAGTAGATTCCGACAGATCTTGTGATCGGTTCAAAAAATATTTAAAGGCGGCAGAGAAATATAACAGACAGCATGAATACAGAAAGCGATATGGCTTATGATGCGTTAATGAATGCTGTTTTGTCACTGCCGGGCTACATTCTGTCGTCTTTTTAAAGGGCTCTTTGAAGAATGGTATTGGGAGACGTATTCACTTATATTCCATAGCGGCGATATAAACATCTCAAGGAAGGTAAGACGGGATCCGCCGGAATCTACAGTAAAAACAGAAGCAGTATTCAAGGAAAAGATGTTCTGATATTTATGTCATGCTTAAGTAAAATAAAAAGGAGATTAAAGCAATGCATGTAATAAAACGCAATGGAGAAAAACAAAAATATGATTCTGAAAAAATAATAAAGGCTATTATGAAGGCATTTGATGCATGCGGCTGTACTATAACTCCTGATCATCTGAACCGGATGATCGGCAGGATAGAAACAAATATTTCCGGCATTGATTCTCCACATGTTGAAGATATCCAGGACCAGGTAGAGCAGAATATGATGGAGAGCGGATTTTATACTGCGGCTAAGAGCTATATCTTATATAGACAGAAGCGTAATGAGATGAGAAAGTTGAGGCTGGATCTAAGCAGTGCTCTTTCGGATAAAGATCTTGAAGATATACTTTTGAAAATCGAAAAAGATTTTATTCAAGAAAAATATCCTCTCACTTCACTGTCTTCTAAATTCTGGGGATTTTATAAATACGGAATGACGGTCAGGGAACGTCGTGATGTTTTGATAAGGTCTGCTATAGAACTGGCTACAGCGGAAGCGCCTAAATGGGAGTTTATTGCTGCAAGGATACTGGGGCATTTTTTTCGTATAGAGATGGACGAACACTTGAGGAGTTATGGGATCTCTGACTTTTATGAGAAAGTTCGCTATCTTACGGATGAAGGATTATATGGGGATTATATACTGGGGAATTATTCGAGAGAAGAAATCGATGAGGCCGCTTCGTATATCAGATATCATAGAAACGGGTTGTTTACATATTCGGGCCTGGATCTTATTCTTAAGCGTTATGTGATACATGATCATAAAAACGTTGCTTTAGAAGATCCGCAAGAGATGTTTCTGGGGATTGCATTGCATCTGGCTATGAAAGAGAAAAACGATCGAATGGGATGGGTAAAGAGATTTTATGATATGCTGAGTTCTCTCGAGGTAACTATGGCAACTCCTACAATGGCCAATGCCCGGAAACCTTACCATCAGTTGTCCAGCTGCTTTATAGATGTGATTCCGGATTCTCTGAGGGGGATCTACAGATCTATCGATAATTTTGCACAGGTCAGCAAATTCGGTGGAGGGATGGGACTGTATCTTGGCAAAGTGAGAGCATCAGGGGGAATGATCCGCGGATTTGAAGGCGCTGCAGGTGGAGTGAACCGCTGGATCAAATTGATAAATGATACGGCGATAGCTGTTGATCAGCTTGGGATGCGTCAAGGTGCAGTAGCTGTATATCTTGATGTATGGCATAAAGATTTGCTGGAATTTTTGCAGCTTAGGACAAATAACGGAGATGAGCGTATGAAAGCCCATGATGTATTCCCGGCTGTTTGCTACCCGGACTTGTTTTGGAAGCTTGCAAAGGAAGATATTGAAAATCAATGGCATTTGATGTGTCCTCATGAGATTCTTGTTGTAAAAGGATATTCACTTGAAGATTATTATGGCGAAGAATGGGAAGCCCGATATTTGGATTGCATTGCTGATCCTCGCATATCAAAGAGGACTGTTCCCTTGAAGGAAATAATAAGGCTGATTCTCAAATCTGCTGTTGAGACCGGCACTCCTTTTGCATTTTTCAGAGATACCGTTAACCGTGCCAATCCGAATAATCATCAGGGGGTTATATACTGCTCCAATCTATGTACCGAAATCACACAAAACATGAAAGAAATAGAAGATGTAAGCATTGAAACAAGCACTTGTAAGGGTGATACAGTCGTAGTAAACACCACCAGGCCCGGCAGTTTTGTGGTATGCAATCTGGCCAGCCTGTCTCTTGGGCGTCTTCCGGTCGATGATGAAGAGTATATGAAAAAAACAGTGGAAACCGCGGTAAGAGCATTGGATAATGTGATAGATCTGAATTTTTACCCTCTGGAATATGCCCGTTTGACAAATCGTGAATGCCGCGGCATTGGTCTTGGGGTGAGCGGATATCACCATATGTTGGCAAAATACGGGATTAGCTGGGAAAGTGAGGAGCATCTGAATTTTGTTGATAAATTATTTGAAAAGATTAATTATGCAGCAATTTCAGCCAGTTCTGATCTTGCTGAGGAAAAAGGAAAGTATATTCTGTTTGACGAAAGTGATTGGCAGACCGGATCATATTTTTCAAAACGGAATTACAATTCCCCTGAATGGATCGAACTTTCTGATCGTGTGAAAAAACACGGTCTGCGAAATGCATATTTGTTAGCGATCGCACCGACTTCCAGCACATCTGTTTTATCAGGGACAACTGCAGGAGTTGATCCGTTGATGAATCGTTTTTTCCTTGAAGAGAAGAAAGGGAGCATGCTTCCAAGAATAGCTCCGGATCTGTCTGCAGAGACATACTGGTATTATAAGAATGCTCATTATATAGACCAGAAATGGAGTATCAGAGCTGCGGGAATACGGCAACGCCATATCGATCAATCACAAAGCGTGAATTTATATATAACGAATGACTATACACTGAGGCAAGTCATGGATCTCTATGTTTTGGCATGGGAGTGTGGGATGAAAACTGTATATTATGTACGCAGCAGATCGTTGGAAATAGAAGATTGCGAAAGCTGTTCCTCTTAAAACTTAGTGGGAAAGGAAGATTTTATATGACTGATTTAAAACAAAAACCACTGTTCAATCCAAAGGGAGATACGGACTTGACTGACCGGAGGATAATCGGAGGTAATACGACAAATTTAAACGATTTTAACAATTTGAAATATCAATGGAGCAGTGATTGGTACAGGCAGGCAATGAATAATTTCTGGATCCCTGAAGAAATCAGTTTAGCTCAGGATATAAAGGACTATAAAATCCTGACTGAAGAGGAGCGGGAGGCTTACGATAAAACTCTTAGTTTTTTGATTTTTTTAGATTCTATACAGACTGCAAACATTCCTTTTATCGGAGAATTCATCACTGCAAATGAAGTTAATCTATGTCTCTCTGTTCAATGCTTCCAGGAATGTGTGCACAGCCAGAGCTACAGTTATATGCTTGACAGTATATGCGATCCCACAAAAAGAAATACGATTCTTTACCAGTGGAAAACCGATAAACATCTTTTGCGCCGGAATACATTCATAGGAGATTGCTATAATGAATTTCGTCTGAAAAAAGACCGGTTTACATTCTTAAAAGTTATTATGGCAAATTATATTTTGGAAGGAATATATTTTTACAGTGGATTCATGTTTTTTTACAATCTGAGCAGAAACGGTAAAATGCCTGGTTCGGCACAGGAAATAAGGTATATAAACAGAGATGAAAATACTCATTTATGGCTTTTTAGAAATATTATTTTAGAATTGCAAAAAGAAGAACCGGGGCTGTTCTGCGCTGATAATTTAAAAAGACTTGAAGAGATGATAAAAGAGGGTGTTAAACAGGAAATCGACTGGGGAAACTATGTTATTGGAGACAAGATTGCCGGCTTGAATCACCGGATGATCGAAGAATATATAATGTATCTTGGGAACCAGAGATGGACGAGCTTGGGGTACTCTCCGATATATCCGGATCAGATAGATGAACCGGACAGTATGCGGTGGGTGAGTCAGTATTCGGATGCAAATCTGGTAAAAACAGATTTTTTCGAGGCAAAGTCCACCGCATACGCTAAAAGCACTGCTTTGATAGATGATCTGTAATCCCGATAATATTATAAGTTATATTATGAAAATAAAAGAAACAGCATGTTATTCCTTTCCGAAAATATATGTATGAAAAGTTTCCAGCAAAATATCTGTTGTTTCTTTTATTTTATCTGTGAACAGGTATTTGGCCTGGCTGTTATATAAAAGAAACATGATTGCCGATAAATTGCTTACTATTTTAGGGTCACATTTTTCGTTATTTCTGCCGAGCAGTTCAAGTATTCGTGTAAAAAAAAGCTCCTGGTAATTTTGAAATCGACTCCATTGTTCGTCGCTTATTTTTTGCTGGACATAAGCGGCATCTTCATAATTTGCAAAGTGCATGCGGTTTTTGAAAATATCTCTATATAACTGGGCTATTTGAGACGGAGTATATTGTTTTTTTACTGCCTCTTCAAGCCGTTTGAAGTTTTTTTCCATTTGCCATGCGAGCGCTTCAAGAAAAAAATCCTCTTTTGATGGAAACAATACATAAAAGTATCCTTTTGACGCCCCTATCATATTTACCAGATCATCAACAGTTACATGCTTATAGCCGTTCTCCATAATGATGTGAAGCCCTTTGTCTAAAAGAAGTTCCTTATGGGCTTGTTTTTCTTCATCTGAAAAAATTTTTGGCATATTACACCTCCTCGTGATATTATACAACATAGTTTGGAGGGTGGATAGAAAAAAAGAAAATTCCAGAAACTGTGGCAGAGTTATGGATAATGTATAAAATACAGAAAAGCTGTCCGGGATATCCCGGACAG
>CALCKF010000033.1 GCA_937966095.1 uncultured Eubacterium sp. | reverse complement strand
AGCGCTGATGATACTTGGTGGGAGACCGCCTGGGAAAGTAGGACGTTGCCGCTTACATAAAGCAATCACAGAGCAATGTGATTGCTTTTTTAGTATATTTGATCCGCCTTATTAATAAATTCTTAATACTTAATCTGATTTTTTCTTAATGTTTGTTATGGCATAATAACAATGGAGGTTGGCGTGATATGTATAATATATTGATATGTGATGATGAGAAAGATATAGTTGCGGCATTGAAAATGTATCTTTCTGGTAATGGGTATAAGCTTTTTGAGGCATATAACGGTATAGAAGCTCTGGATGTGATTTACAATAATGATATTCATCTTGCGATTCTTGATATCATGATGCCGGAGATGGATGGTATAGAAGTACTTAATGTAATGAGAAAAGATCATAATATACCAGTTATATTTTTATCTGCTAAAAGTGAAGATACTGATAAGATATTGGGGCTTAATCTGGGGGCGGATGATTATGTGACGAAACCTTTTAATCCGGTGGAACTGCTTGCAAGAGTAAAGTCACAGCTCAGAAGATATATGCAGCTGGGTTCTGCTCCGATGAAGAGCGATATACTCAAGATAGGTGATATCGAACTTGACGATGATTCAAAGGAGGTAAGGTTTCTCGGCGAACCAATAAGATTGACGCCAAAGGAGTATGGGATTCTGAAATTGCTCATGGAGAACAGGGGTAAAGTCTTTTCACCAAAGGAAATCTATCGAAAGGTATGGGAGGAGGATTCTTTCGGAGCAGAAGGAACGGTAGCGGTTCATATAAGACATCTTCGTGAAAAACTTGAAATAAATTCTGAGCAGCCCCGTCATATAAAAGTGGTATGGGGACAGGGTTATAAGATCGAGTAGAGGAGAGGTGATATGGATGGATAGATTGAGTGGTTTTTTTCCAGTCAAATTTATCGCTTATATTTTAATGCTGCTGTGTGTGGCGGCAACACTCATATCAGTTATTGCTGTAATGGTGAATCTTGATAATAACTGGTATTCAAAAAATCAGAAAGATGTCGAACATGATATATATGATAAGGTATTAAATGTTGCGGAATCCAAGATATTTGACAATATAACATATGATTATGATTATTATCTGGAATACGGTTCATTTCCATCTGCCGAAATGGTTTATGGAGAGGTAAATTCGGGACAATTCGGATACAGAATATATAAGCTCCAAGGCGAAAACGGGAAAATTGAGACTATAAAAGAAGTAAATCCTGAGCTGTTGGAAAGAGAAAACGTTTATAAAAAGGTATCTGATTATGATGAATTAATAAAAATAGAAACATATCTGGGAGATATCGAAAACGGAGGGGTACCTAATGACTTGTATGATGTGTACTGCCTTTATAAGAAATTTTATGAATACAGGACCTTGGAAACGTTATCAACCATTGTGGGCTTTTTTACATTTCTGGGAATACTGGTATTCCTGATATGTGCAGTGGGAAGGAAACGCGATAAAAATTCATCTATAAATAAAATACCGATAGATGTATTTGCATTGATAGT
Organism: uncultured Eubacterium sp.; assembly: GCA_937966095.1. Lineage (GTDB taxonomy): Bacteria > Bacillota > Clostridia > Peptostreptococcales > Anaerovoracaceae > Lentihominibacter. The sequence continues at coordinate 5,433 of CALCKF010000033.1, read as the reverse complement.
ATTTGCTGTAATAGTGCAGATAGGGTATATGTGGTTATATTCGGACCTATTCTCATATCTTAATTATATAGAGGCGTTGATATCATTTATACTGCTTTTAGTTTTGGCTACTGTTTTGATAACTTCTGCTATACTGCTTTTTGCCATACAGGTTAAGGCAGGCAAATGGTGGCAAAGTACGCTTATATATATTATCGTTATGTTGATAAAAAGAATCCTGATGATTTTTTTTCATATTTTCAGCAGGATCAACCTTGTATGGAAAACCACACTAGCTGTTACAGGGCTGTGTATCATAAATCTGATTATGATGATAACTGCTGTCAATAGTTACGGTGAAGGAAGCTATATAATATCGATATGGTTTGTTGGCGCGGTTCTTGTAATAGCAGCAGTGATTTACATGGCTCTTAGTATGAAAAGAATACAGGAAGGCGGTAAACATCTTGCTGAGGGAGATATGGGGTATCAGATAAATGAAAAGGGGCTTATTATGGATTTGAGAAGACATGCACATAATCTTAACGATATAGGTGTCGGTATGTCAAAATCAGTAGAAGAAAGAATGAAAAGTGAGAGATTCAAAACTGAACTGATCACTAATGTATCGCATGATATAAAAACACCGCTTACTTCAATAATAAATTACGTTGATTTTTTGAAAAAAGAGGATATAGATAACAGAAAAGCAAGAGAATATATAGACGTTATAGACAGACAGTCTCAAAGGCTCAAAAAGCTTCTGGAAGACCTTGTGGAGGCTTCTAAGGCAGCGACAGGCAATATAAACCTGGAGCTGATGCCTTGTGATGCAGGTGTCATGATGACACAGGTCATGGGAGAATACAAGGAAAAAGCCGAGGGAGAAAATCTGGAAATGATAATAAAGCTGCCAGATGAAAGCATAATGATAATGGCTGACGGGCGAAGCATGTGGAGAGTACTTGATAATCTTCTTAATAACATATGTAAGTATTCTCAGGCTGGAACAAGAGTATATCAGACATTGGAAGAAAAGGACGGTAAAGCAGTAATAACCTATAAAAACACATCAAGATATGAACTTAATATTTCAGGGGATGAGCTTACGGAGAGATTCGTAAGGGGAGACAGTTCAAGGCATACAGAGGGAAGCGGTCTTGGCCTTTCAATTGCAAGAAATCTTGTAGAGCTTCAGGGGGGTACTTTTGAAATATATATAGACGGAGATCTTTTTAAAGTTATTATAGAGTTTGATGTGATATATTAGACGTAATAACAAAAGCGTAGCAAGTGTTTCTGCTACGCTTTACTGTATTTTTTCAGCTCTCCATTTGTCTTGCAAGAAATCCGGCTCCAAGTTCTGCGGTTTTAATTTCGAGATCGCTGAGTGATCTGCCTTCAGGAGGCAGTATTGTGACAGAACCAATAGGATCTCCGTTCGATAAAATCGGTATAACTACTCTGTTTTTGTTTTCGTATTTGTTTTTCTGTTGTATTATATTATCAAGATCCTCGTCTATAGACTTGTTGATATAGTCCTTTTGCCTGATACCGGAAACCGCTACAAAACGATCGGTGTCAGATACGAGAACAGGCAGTCCTAATATGGAGGATGCCGATTCGGCAAATCCCTCGGCGATCTGTCCCAATTCACTTATCGGAGAGTATTTTTTCAATATGACTTCTCCGGCGGTACCTGTATAGATTTCAAGAGGATCGCCTTCGCGTATTCTTAAGATTTTTCGTATTTCTTTTGGAACGACCACTCGCCCAAGATCATCTATTCTCCTTACTATTCCGGTTGCTTTCATTTATTTTCCTCCAGTGTGATTTATTTACCAATATTGTTTGTAAAATATGAGCAAATATACGCATGAAAGTCTTTGACTTTTACAGTATCATGCAGTAACATTTTATTAGTTATGATTTAGGAGGATCGTTTTGATTTATATTGTCTGAACGGATCGGGGAGAGTCTTATGAAAAGGTTGAGAGGCTTTTGGAAGCTGATATTCGGTCGTACGACCATCATGGTATTTTTGCTGTTAATACAGGCAGTGATACTGTTTGGTGGATTTATCATTCTTGATAAGCAGATATGGCTCGTAAATTATATCACGGTATTTATAGCCATAGTGATATTGATGTATATATTAAATGTAAGACAGAACTCAAGTTTCAAGCTGATGTGGATAATACTTATAATGGCTGTACCGGTATTGGGAGTTGTATTATATATATATACTAGAATACAGCCTGGCACAAGATTCATAGCAAGGCGAATTGGTGATATTATAATGGAAGAAGAGCCGTTTCTTAAGACCGATTATGAAACGGCAGGCAGAATATCGGGAGAATCAAGAGCTGAGGAGGGAATATTCAGATATATAAATGATAAAGGCAATTATCCTGTTTACGGAAACGCCAGTGTGAAATATTTTCCCTTGGGAGAAGATAAGTTTAAAGAGCTTGTATATCAGCTTGAAAGGGCAAAAGATTTTATATTTATGGAATATTTTATCGTAGAGCGCGGTTATATGTGGAATACTATCCTTGAGATTCTCGTCAGAAAAGCGCGTGAAGGGATAGAAGTAAGATTTATATATGACGGAACATGCTCACTTTCGCATCTGCCGAAAAATTATTATAAGAGAATTAACAAGCTTGGGATAAAATGCAAGGTGTTTTTCCCGATGAAGCCTTTTCTGATGACTCATCAGAACAACAGGGATCACAGAAAGATAGCAGTAATAGACGGGCATACTGCATTTACCGGAGGCATCAACCTGGCTGATGAATATATAAATGAAAAAAAGAGATTCGGACATTGGAAAGATACGGCTATAATGGTAAAGGGTCGTGCAGTAAATAACTTCACCCTTATGTTTCTGCAGATGTGGAATATTGATGAGGATAAACCTGAAAATTATGGAAGATATATGTATCGAGGTACAGAAAGACTGGATCCTTATATGAAAAACGGAGGATATATAGCTCCTTATGGTGACAGTCCTTTTGATAATGAAGAAGTCGGTGAAAAAGTATATCTTGACATAATAAACAAAAGCGAGAAATATGTTCATATAATGACTCCTTATCTGATAATAGATGAAGAAATGGTAAATTCATTGATATTTGCCGCTCAACGAGGCGTGGACATAAAGATAATACTTCCGCATATTCCTGATAAGAAATATGCATACTGGCTGGCTCGTACCCATTACTACGAGCTTATTTCAGAAGGAGTGAAAATCTATGAATATATGCCGGGGTTTGTGCATGCCAAGGTATTTACAAGTGATGATGAGAAAGCTGTAGTCGGAACGATAAATATGGATTTCAGGAGCCTTTATCTGCATTTTGAATGTGCCGCTTATATATGGAGGAATCCTGTGGTTATCGATATAGAAGATGATTTTAACGGAACATTGAAAAAATGCAAAGAAATCATGCTGCAGGACTGCAGAGACTACAATGTGATATGCAAGGTGCTCGGCAGAGCACTTAGACTCGTGGCGCCTCTGATGTAAAGGGAAAGGAAAACACATGATATTTGAAAATATTATGATATTGGATGAAAATCTTGAGATAAAAGAAAACCAGTACGTTGCTGTAAAAAATGATCGTATATCATATATCGGAAGTCAAAAGCCGGATATCAGTTTCAGAAGGACTGTAAACGGAAAAGGTAAGCTTCTTATGAGCGGATTTTTTAATGCTCATGCTCATTCACCAATGACATTGATGAGAGGTTATGGTGAAAATATGGCGCTTCAGGACTGGCTTAATAAAAAGATATTTCCATTTGAAGAAAAACTTTTTGCAGATGCAGTGTATTGGGGGACGTTGCTGGCTATGGCTGAATCGATTAAATTTGGCATCGTATCCACAAGCGATATGTATTATTTCTGTGACGAAATGGCCAGGGCCGTTTTGGACAGCGGCGCAAAAAGTAATATTGCAAGGTCTGTAGCAAATCCATCCGGCATAGAGGTCGGCAAATTGGACAGTCTCAGGGAAGCACGAAAGTTTTATGAGGATTTCAATGGTGCGGAAAACGGAAGAATAAAAGTAGATATGAGTCTTCATGCCGAATACACATCAAATCCTGAGACTGCTATGGCACTGGCAGATTATTCGCGTTCACTTGAAGATGTCATAATGCAGGTGCATGTATCGGAAACTAAACAGGAACACGAAGAGTGTAAAAAGAGGCATGGGCTCACACCTGCGGCATATCTTGAAAAGACAGGAATATTTGATGTTCCGGCTATAGCGGCTCATTGTGTATATTCAGACGATGATGATCTGGAAATTTTCAGATCAAAGGGTGTGACTGTGGCTGCAAATCCGGTCAGCAATATGAAGCTGGCCAGTGGTATATGCGATGTGAAAAGGATAATAGATAAAGGTGTTAATCTGGCAATCGGAACTGACAGTGTGGCCAGCAATAACAATCTGGATTTCATAGAGGAAATGAAGCTTTTGTCAATAGGTTGCAAGGTACGTACAAATGATCCTACGGCAGTGGCTCCTCGTGATGTATTGAAAGCAGCTACTGCAGGAGGAGCAAAAGCTCAGGGAAGAACTGACAGTGGTGTGTTGAAAAAGGGAAATAAAGCTGATATGATTGTGATCGATATTTCAGGACCTCATATGCATCCTGTTCACAGTATCATCAACAATCTGGTGTATTCTTGTTCAGGAAGCGATGTTATTATGACAATTGTTGACGGGAAAATATTATATGAAAAAGGCGAATATAATACAATAGACATTGAACAGACCATATGGCAGGTCGAGAATGCGACGAAAAAAATACTTGAGAGGCTTTGAAAATGACCAAAAAATCATTATTAAAAGGTGCAGCTGTGATGGCTGTCGCCGGAATCATTGTTAAGATACTGGGGGCTTTTTTCAGAATTCCTCTGGCGAATTTCATAGGGTCGATAGGAATGGCCAATTATGCACCGGCGTATTCTCTATATGGATTTTTGCTGGTTATTTCCACGACCGGTTTGCCTGTAGCTATTTCCAAAATGGTGTCGGAGCGTTACGCTGTAGGACAGTTCAGAGAGGCAGAAAGAGTTTTTAAGATTTCAAGGACACTTATGTTTATAATGGGTGTTATAGGTTTTCTTATATTGTTTTTCTTTGGAGACTTGATAGCAGACATGGTAAATGTGCCCGGATCGGCACTGTCGATGAAAGCTACGGCTCTGGCTCTTCTCCTTGTCCCTATAATGTCCTCATACAGAGGATACTTCCAAGGAATGCAGGAAATGAGGCCTACAGCCATATCGGAAGTGGCTGAACAGACATTCAGGGTATGCTTTGGGCTGTTGTTGGCCAGCATACTAATGGGAAGCCAGTATGAGATGCTTGGATATACAGCTGAGCAGAGATCAAAATTGCATGTCTCGATCCGGAATCCACAAAAGTCGGTATTCCG